>CAZNXP010000299.1:0-2624 GCA_964576955.1 uncultured Algimonas sp. | reverse complement strand
TTAAAGTTTGAGGTATGATATGTACGCGCAAATGGTGAAATCTACAGGCAAAGGCCTGAAAGCGCTTGAGGATATGGAGCCCAATGAGCGGGCCTTTCAAGAACGCATAAATGCGGGTGCCAAAATAGAGCCAAAGGACTGGATGCCTGAGGGGTATCGTAAAACTCTGAAGCGTCAAATCTCACAACATGCCCATTCTGAAATTGTAGGTCAGTTACCTGAGGGCAATTGGATTACCCGCGCGCCAACATTGGAGCGGAAGGCGATTTTGATTGCTAAAGTTCAGGATGAGGCAGGGCATGGGTTATATCTGTATTGCGCGGCCGAAACTCTGGGAATTTCTAGAGATGAAATGACGGAACAGCTATTGAGCGGCAAAGCCAAATATTCGTCCATATTTAATTATCCAACATTGTCATGGGCCGATATTGGCGCAATTGGCTGGCTTGTTGATGGCGCGGCGATCATGAACCAAGTGCCGCTGCAAAGATGTTCTTACGGGCCTTACTCGCGTGCGATGATCCGGGTGTGCAAAGAAGAGAGTTTTCATCAGCGCCAAGGGTTTGATATTATGATGCGGCTCTGCGAAGGCAGTGAGGCGCAAAAAGAGATGGCGCAAGACGCGCTTAACCGCTGGTGGTGGCCGTCCCTTATGATGTTCGGGCCGTCGGATAAGGATAGCGTACATTCAGCGCAGAGTTTTGCTTGGAATATCAAGCAAGATTCCAATGATGAACTTCGCCACAAATTCGTGAATCAAACTGTGCCGCAAGCGGAATATCTTGGCCTTAAAGTGCCGGACCCAGATTTGAAATGGAATGAAGAGAGCGGCGCCTATGAATTCGGCGAGCCGGATTGGGATGAATTTTTTGCCGTTATCTCAGGTAATGGCCCCTGTAATGTTGAGCGCTTAGCTGCGCGTAACAAGGCGTGGGACGATGGGGCTTGGTTTCGCGAAGGGCTAGAGGTTCACGCTGAAAAACAGGCCGCCCGTAAAGTTGTGGCTGAATAAGGAATAGTGACATGAGTAAACGTGAGTGGCCGCTTTGGGAAATATTCATCCGTGGGCAACATGGGCTAGCGCATCGCCATGTGGGGTCTCTTCATGCGCCAGATGCAGAAATGGCCATGAAAAATGCACGGGATGTTTACACGCGCAGAAATGAAGGGCTTTCGATTTGGATTGTTCCGTCGAGTAATATTACAGCGAGTTCGCCGACAGAGAAGGGGCCCTTTTTTGAGCCTGCTAATTCGAAGGTCTATCGCCATCCAACATTTTTCAAAATTCCTAATGAAGTCGGGAGCATGTAATGGGTGCGTCTGGCCAAGATAATTTACAAAAATACGTTCTGCGTTTGGGTGATAATGCTCTTATTTTAGGGCAACAAGTCTCGGCATGGTGTGGCCATGCCCCGGCATTAGAAGAAGACATTGCTTTTGCTAATGTCGCATTGGACTTAATTGGACAAGCAACAAACTGGTTGAACTATGCGGCAGAGTTAAACGCCGAACCCACAACGGCAGATAATTTAGCTTTCCTGAGAGGCGAACGTGAGTTTTCAAATGTTCTGTTGGTGGAACAACCTAATAAGAATTTCGGGCATAGCCTTATGCGGCAATTCCTTTTTGACTGTTGGCATTATCCCATGCTCCAAGCCCTGGCGTCCTCCAAAGATAAACATATCTCCGAGATTGCACAGAAGTCGGTCAAAGAGGTCGCCTATCACCTTGAGCGCTCGACAGATCTAATCATACGGCTCGGTGATGGAACCAATGAGAGTCATGACCGTATGCAAAACGCCTTAAATGCTCTGTGGCGCTTCACGGGTGAGCTTCATACAGCGGATGTGTTAGATAGTTTGATGCATCAAGAGGGTGTTGCGCCTGACTTAGCGAAGGTCGGCGAAGCTTTCCAAAGCCATCTTGATAAAGTCTTGCCTCTGGCCATGTTAAAAATACCTGAAAATGCGCTGATGCGGTCAGGTGGTAAGGCTGGAATACACAGCGAGGTGATGGGCCCTCTATTGGCAGAGATGCAGCATTTACAGCGCAGCTATCCTGGAGCCTCTTGGTAAGTATGTCTGCGCTTCTATTAAATTTGCCAAGCGAGACCCAGATATGGGCATGGCTTGACGAGGTTCCTGATCCTGAAATCCCTGTGATTTCTGTTGTTGATCTCGGCATTATTCGCAATGTGGCTTGGGAAGAGGATGTGCTCTGCGTCGACATAACGCCGACTTATTCTGGCTGTCCAGCAACAAGCGTTATCTCACTCGATATTCAAACAGCTTTGGCGGAAAAGGGATTGGAGAATGTAAGAATTCGTTCTGTTCTATCGCCTGCATGGACCACGAAATGGATAAGTGAGAGCGGCCGTCAAAAGTTGAAAGACTACGGCATTGTTCCGCCTGTTGAGGGCGAAACCTGCGCGGGAATGATAAGCCTGACGGGTGCGAAACAAGCCAATATCGACTGTCCGCGATGCAACTCCCACGAGATTGAACGCATTAGTCAATTCGGATCCACGCCGTGCAAAGCGAGCTATCGTTGTAAGACCTGTCTGGAACCTTTCGATTATTTCAAGGCACTTTAGGGGGCTATTGTGAATTTCTACCCATTACGCG
>CAZNXP010000298.1:0-2634 GCA_964576955.1 uncultured Algimonas sp. | reverse complement strand
CTGCGCTGAATGCCGAATGGATTAAGGAGCTGCATTACCTCGAAGAAAGCGACAAGCTCATGGTCGCCCATCCCGAGATTTACACGCAAAATGGCAATCATGTGTTCTCCGCTCATATTGGCGGGCAGGTCGCGGGCGCCTGCGCGCTCAAAAAACATGAGGACGGGCGCTATGAGCTAACGAAGATGGCCGTCGATAGCGACTTTCGTGGTAATGGCGTTGGACAGAAGATTATGACGGCAGTTGAAACTTATGCGAAAGAGGCGCTCGGCCTCGATTATCTCTTTCTGCTGTCGAATACGAAGAACGCCGCCGCGCTGCGGCTCTACGCCCGCAATGGCTGGACGGTAAACCATGAAGGCCCTCACCCCGTCTATGACCGCGCCAATATCGGGATGGAGAAACATTTGTGAATATTCAAACCCAAGTCCCGGCGGAATACGACCATGCTGATGTGACGCGCTGCGGATGGGTGCCGCCGAATGACCGGCTCTATTGCTATTATCATGATACGGAATGGGGCCGCCCCATTCGCGACCCAAAGGCGCTCTTCTCCAAACTCATTCAGGACGGGCAGCAAGCGGGACTGTCATGGATTACCATCCTGCGTAAACGCGATAATATGCTCAAAGCCTATGATGGGTTTGATCCTGACATTGTCGCCCATTATACGAATGTTGACCGCGCGCGCTTGCTCGACAACCCAGGCATTATTCGTTCCAAGCTCAAGATAGACGCCACCATTAATAATGCGCAGAAATATATTGAAATGCGCAGCGCGGGCATCGACTTTTCTGATTATCTTTGGGAATTTGTTGGCGGCGCCCCCATACAGAATGCATGGGACAAATTCAAAGACGCGCCCGTCAAATCTCCAGAGTCGGAAGCCCTGTCGAAAGATTTAAAAAAGCGCGGGTTCAAATTTGTCGGCCCCGTTATTCTCTATGCCTTCATGCAAGCCGTCGGCATGATCAATGACCATAGTACGGATTGCCATGTCTATGGAGTCTGCAAAGACACGCGAAGCCTTTAATTGCGCATCTTTCGCCTGCATAATTTTAGGTAGAATTTTAGCCTTTGTTAACCATAATTCCGAACTAAATCAAAACACACCCTCGTTAAGGTTTCGCCGGGCGCGGTACTTCGATTGCCGCTACAACGGTCAATTGAGAAACGGGATAGTAATGAAGTTAAGGAACCTATTTAATCGGTATAAATCCGAAACTGATGGCAATATCAGCATCATGTTTGGCGTTAGCTTCGTTGCGACTCTAACGCTTATTGGGGCTGTTTTTGACTTAATGATCTTAAATAAAAACAAACAACACGTCCAATATTTAACCGATGCTGCAGCCCTAGCTGCGCTGCAATTTAACGGAACGATTGCGGAACGAGAGGCTGTTTTTGCAGACCATGTCCAAACCCTAAACCGACTCTCCACAGGCGAAGACTTGGAATTCCAAAGCTCTATCGATATTGTTGAGGTTGACGGTGCCTTACAATTGACCGCGCAGCTTACCGTGCCGCATGATCTAGTTTTGCTTCAACACTTAGGTGGTCCTGAGTCAATTTCCCTGTCCACGACGGCGGAAAAAGGGATTGAAGATGTTGAGATTGCTTTAGTCCTGGATATTTCGTCCTCAATGAATGGCGCCCGCATTACAGAAGCCAAAGCCGCCGCAACATTATTTGTGGAGCAGCTTCTTGATGATGAAGAGTTAAATGAAAGAATTGCAATTTCGCTTGTACCTTATGGCGGGACTGTCCGTGTCCCCGCAGAACTCTCGACTCTATTGGAGTCCCCGCTTGCTGATTTAGAATTTTACTCGGAACATTGGATTGACGAAGAATGGAATCAATGTTTCGAATATGATATAGAAGATATTCGGGAGGGTATAAACCCAACTGGCGCCTATAGGGTAACACCTGATTTTACATCTTACAACGCCAGAAACCCTTGGTGTCCAATAAGTGGGAACGAATTGGTGCCTCTCGTCGACGACAAAATGCTACTTTTAGACAGAATTGACGGCTTGACCCTTTCCGACGGGACGGGATCTGATCATGGCATGGCATGGGGTATCGAGACATTAAACCCCGCGTGGAGAGGTAATTTTCCAGGCGCTTTAAACGGCACCCCTGCGGACCGAAATTCCAAAACAAAGAAAGTCATTATCTTCATGACAGATGGCGGAATCACAGCACAACATCATGTGCGGGAAAACGACAGAGTCGGATCCGTCCCTTACGATTCTAAACGTAGAACTTTGATATCTATTCACAACACGCGCAATGCATTTGATACAGCCTGTGAAAGAGCTAAAGAAGACGACATTGAGATTTTTACAATTGGATTTAACCTCAATAACAACTCGGTAAAAACCCCGCTTGAAAATTGCGCGACTACACCAGCGCAATATATTGATGCCAGAACGGGCGATTTGAATGGGGTCTTTGAAAATCTCGCCAATGATATTTCTCCACTGCGCGTGACGAATTAAATAATTCGAATAATCTAAATGAAGAGCCCCGTGCATCACGCGCGGGGTTTTTTTGTTTGCAACCTTGATTTGACAGTCTGGGAATGGGGGCTAAAGTCTTGATTTTTTTTTGGAGTGACCTTTGGCAAAGTTC
>CAZNXP010000297.1:0-2634 GCA_964576955.1 uncultured Algimonas sp. | reverse complement strand
AAAACCCGCATTCCGCCTGCGGCTATGCTGAGGGCATGAGCCGCTTTTTTCGCAGAACCGAGCTGCTTTTTATTAAGAACATCCATGATTCTAGTGACTCGCAAGACCGAGGCTTAATGTAAAGCCCACCTCGTAAATACGTGAGTTGTCAATAACCTAAACGTCTTGCTATATAAAACCGCTGTTTCCGCTCGAGCGAATGAGGTTACGCGATGGGAGTCAA
Source organism: uncultured Algimonas sp. (assembly GCA_964576955.1). Classification (GTDB taxonomy): domain Bacteria; phylum Pseudomonadota; class Alphaproteobacteria; order Caulobacterales; family Maricaulaceae; genus Litorimonas. The sequence continues at coordinate 2,411 of CAZNXP010000297.1, read as the reverse complement.
ACAAACCAAATCGCGTATCCCCACTGGAAAGATGGCGCTAAACCGTTCCAGCCTGGTCCGCCGTGGAAAGAAGCTACGCAAACGTATAAACCCCTATATAAAACAATATTCAAAGGTTGGCGCCACGCCAATTTTGGACAAAACGCATTTCCCTTGGCTTAAAAGGCTAGAGGCCAATTGGGAAATCATAAGAGATGAAGCGCTCGAAATTCTGAAATACCGCGACGCCATCCCCTCACTTGCTGATATTTCGCCCGATCATGCGAGATTAGATGATGAGGGGAAATGGCGCTCCTATTTCCTCTGGGGCTATGGATTTAAGTCCAAAGAAAATTGCGCAAGATGTCCAAAGACCACAGCGCTCGTCGAACAAGTCCCGCGCCTGCGCACGGCTTTATTCTCTATCCATGACCCCGGCATGACAATCGCGCCGCATAAGGGCGTGACCGCAGGGATTTGTGTTGCGCATTTAGGCTTACAAGTTCCAAAAGCCCGCGAAAATTGCGCCATACGGATAGCCGATGAGATTGTGCATTGGCACGACGGTAAAGCCTTCGTCTTTGACGACACGTTCAAACATGAGACATGGAATAGGACTGACGAGGACCGTGTTATACTTTTACTGCATTTTGACAGGCCGACACGCTTTCCGGGCTCGCTCATAGCTTGGGCCTTTATGACCGCAATCCGCTGGAGCCCCTTTATCGGCGATGCGCGAGAGGAAATGAAAAAATGGAATAAAGCCTTCGAAAAATTAGAACAGGAGGAAAACCAATCCGTTTCAAAGCTTGACGCGTAAGGACACCATAGCTTACCGCAAAGCGAAGCTCTTATTCTTATGAGCAACCAATAAATAAGTTTTTCTAATCATCCCACAAACCTCTAATTGAAGATAAAACAATGACTTACCTACAGAAATTACAATTTTTATCGATCTTGGCACTATCGGTTTCCTTCGCCCCGACGGTCTATGCCCAAAGTGTCGATAACACCTCATCCACTGGTGATACGGCCTATTTCGGCGTGGCCGGCGTCATTACACCAGAATATTTAGGCTCAGACGATGATGAGTTTCTTGTCCTGCCCTATCTTGAAGTAAATGACTTTAAAGGCTTGGACTTCTTCGGAACAGCCCTGACTTACCGCCTCATCGAAGCTGGCACGGGCGAAGGCATCGGGAAATGGTCGCTTCGGGTCGGTCCAAGAATTGCTTACCAAAGAGGCCGCGATTCAGATGATAGCCCGACCCTGACGGGATTCGAAGATGTGGATGGCAGCCTCCCAATCGGCGGTTATGTCAGAAGCACATTGGGCCCAGTCGGCTTTGTCGTAAATGCTGGCCAAGACGTCATTGGCGGTCATGACGGTTTTATCGTCGATGCGTCCGTTGGGACAGCTTATGACGGCGGCAAATTCGGCATTCAACCCTCCGCAACAATTAGCTGGGGCGATAGCAATTATAATGAGGCCTTTTTTGGCGTTACGCCCGAACAAAGCGAGGCGTCCGGTTTAACGGCTTTTGATATTGGCTCTGGTTTTAGTAGCTATGCCTTTAACGTCATTGCTTGGTACCAAATCACGGATAATTACCAACTTGGTGCCTTTGCAAGTTACAGAGAATTTTTCGATGACGCTGAAGACAGCCCAATCCTCCAAGCGCCAGACGGGTCTACAAATGGTCTATTTGCCGGCGTAAGTCTGACCAGAAAGTTTGATCTCTCGAAGTTTTAGGCCGAGTAACTACTAAGTTTAAGAAAAGATTGCGCATGGCTCGTGAAGCAATGCGCTAATCTATAGACTGTCCAGCCCCTTTTTTATGTACCATTTTGATGTAAGGTTTCTGGGACTGGTATTACACTGATGTTGTGAACCAATCCACATTGGTTTTTGTCGATCGCAAACCGGATAATTGTGAGTATATCGAGTACCAAGACGACATCTTACTCAGTGCGATAAGGTTCTTTACCGGCCATCCACTTACAAAGGTCAGCAGGTTTTTGAAATCGTGGATGATTATTGAGACGCGTCAAATCGGGGGTCGGTCTGCGTTCATCAGTATTTTGAAAATCGAGGAATGACCTCGGTCGAGCAGCGGCCTATCTTGATAAACTGACTCTCCCCCGTTTCCAGCAGTCCCATATCTCAGTGCGTTGCTCTATAGAATAATATATCCGTCATATGTGTTTCAGATGCTCACTCAAGTCCATGAAATAACTAAAGTGTAGCGACGACCCGTTGATTTTGCGCGCTTTAGGACACTGAAAAACGTCTCGAGATTTCTCATTGCAGACATTCTGTGAAATTGAATAAGCAGTAAAAAAGCCGCAACCCTGACGGTCACGGCTTGATTGAAGTTTATGTTATTCAGAACATTGTCCTGAATAACATTTTTATTGGCGCTAGAAGGACCC
>CAZNXP010000296.1:0-2635 GCA_964576955.1 uncultured Algimonas sp. | reverse complement strand
GTTTGCTCCACGGCGACATTTATCAAACGCGTTATGGGCATGACAGATGGGTTTATGCGCTCGTCCTGCGCCTGCCATTCGCCCGCCAATTTTTCCGCCAATGCTTTTGAAGGAACCGAAAGTTTTAATTTCCCCGGTGTGCGCAGCTGCATACCGTCCAATAAAACACGCCACTCCCGCCCCTCACCTTCGACGGTCACGTCTTGATAGAAACGTTTACTCAGCCGTTTAGAACTCACCGTAACTCATCCCAATCGACGGCATCATTTTTGGGATTAAATCCTAAGGTCTTGAAGGCAGAAATCATATGATCTGGCATATCAGCGACAAATTTTAGCGGCGCTTTGCCGTCGCGCGGAAGCTCCAAAGAGCGGGCGTGTAAATGCAGCTTATTTGAAAGACTATTCGGCAAAGGCCTGTCCGTCATATATTTGGGATCACCCGCAATCGGCGCGCCGAGAAGCTGCATGTGGAGGCGCAATTGATGCGTCCGGCCAGTCAGCGGCATCATCGACACCCATGCTGCCTTTTGTCCCGCCTGACTACGAACATCATAAAGCGTGCGCGCATGTTTGGCGCCTTCATGACCATGACGCACGGCCATCATAACTTCTTTGCCTTCATTGATGTTGCCGAAGCGATTATCCAAGCGGCCTTTGGCCATATAGCCCTTAATCTCTCCCGAAAGCGGGCGCGGCACGCCATTGGTAATGCCCCAATAAATTTTCTCCGCGCGGCGACTTTGAAAGGCGCGGCCTGCCCATTTCGCAGATGCCGCCGTTTTCGCAATCAGCAAGACACCCGAAGTATCACGGTCGAGGCGATGCACAAGACGGCACCCCTCGCCCAAGGCTGACAACATACCGTCGATATGACGCGTCGTTTTCGTCCCGCCCTGCACGGCGATACCCGCAGGTTTATTGAGGGCAATCAGCGCCTCATCTTCGTAGATTACCAGCCCGCGAATAAAGGCCGCATCGGCCTCTGACACAGGTTTAGGACCCGACATATCCGACGGGTCAGGCAATGGCGGCACACGAATAATTTGTCCGCCTTCAATCCGCGCATTGCCTTTAGCGCGTTTGCCGTCGAGGCGGATTTCGCCCTTTCGCAAGAGCTTTTCAACTTTGCCATGGGGGATGTGCGGGAATTGCCGTTTGAACCATCGGTCCAGCCTTTGCCCTGCATCATGATCAGCTATGGTCAGTTTTTGAACGCCGCTCATGCGGTGCCCCGCATTAGAAAGAGGCCCAGCGCCACAGCGGCGATAGAAAGTACAACAGAGGCGCCGACATATCCAAAGAATATCCCGTAGCTTTTGGATTCCAGCATCCGCATGGCTTCAAGCGAAAAGGCAGAAAAGGTCGTAAAGCCGCCTAAGACCCCCACGCCTGCAAAGAGCCGAATAGAGTCAGATCCTTCCGGGGCCTCGCGGATCAACCATCCCATGAGCAAACCCATAAGCAGGCCGCCAATGATATTCGCCAAAAACGTACCAAGCGGAAAGCCTGGGCCATATAGGCGTAACATAGCCACGCTTAAGCCATAGCGCGCACTCGCGCCTATCGCCCCGCCTAATGCGACTGTTAGAAAACTCGTCATGCGGGCCTCCTAGCTGCGAGCTGGCAGAAGGCCAACAAAAAAGCGGAGCCTGACGGCTCCGCTTAACAGTTCAATATGAGGTGAATGTCCCCGATTAAGGCTGGCAAACATACATGTAATTGCCGCAACGCTTCATGAAATGAACATCCGTGCCATTGGCCGACCTAATTTTAAAGGCCTCCAAATGGGTGGGGTCTGTGACGTCCAATGCTGAGAATTGCAGGGCATGATTGGACCCAAATCCGAGAAGTCCAGTTGTACCTTGCGGCAAAGTCGCATTGCTGAACATGGAAGCGTCCATATCTCTAAATGAGTTATATCCCAATGAGCGCGCTAAAAGATTTAAGAATGCTCTATCGCTACCGCCGACTTCATAGGCCGCGGATAATTTGCGGTAGAAACCATCAGGCGTGAGGGACAGGGAATTTCCGAATTGCGGATTAGACCCAAGATAGCTGACGCTTTTTGGCCTGGACGACGTCACATTGAACAATGGTTGCGATGAGAATCCACAAATGCGGCCGTCAACGGATGGCGCTAAGGGTTTCACTTCTACTTCGACCGGCGGCGTTGGAACTACTGGTGCTTTGGCCACTGGCTGAGCGGGACAAGAGGCTGCATTGACCTCTAAAGATCCATCCCAACACTCAAAGTTTTTCGCAGGTGGCTGCACAGGGCATGCTGATTGCCGCGTGACAAAACTATTATCCCAACATTCGATTTTGGCAGGACAGGCCTCTTCATTTTTAGCCTTAGCTCCATTCCAACATGTTATGAGTGCCGCCGTCGGTGACGTCGTCGTCGTGACCGGAGGTGTCGTTCTTACGGCTTTTTCTCCGCCAGCACAGGCTTTGAATAGGAAGAACATCGCGAGCAATGCCAGTAAAGCCAATAGGAGCCATTTGAGCCAACCCCAAATTCCGCCGCCCGTTTGGGCGGCAACAGCGGCGGCTGGAGCTGCGGCGGCGACCTTTGCGGCCGCGACAGGTGCAGCAGCGGCAGCCACTACGGGAGCAGCGACTGGCGGCGCAGC
>CAZNXP010000295.1:0-2644 GCA_964576955.1 uncultured Algimonas sp. | reverse complement strand
ACGGAATGCTTCTCCATATATTCCGACATATCCATACGGGTGATGGCTTGGTCATTATCAAACATAAATTCGGCGAGCGCCTTGGTCAGCTCCGTTTTACCTACCCCCGTAGGACCAAGGAACATAAAGCTGCCAATGGGGCGTTGCGGGTCACGCAGGCCAGCACGGGCGCGGCGAACCGCATCGGAGACGGCTTCGACGGCGCGGGTTTGTCCAACGACGCGGGCGCCCAAAACACTTTCCATGGAGAGGAGTTTCTCGCGCTCGCCTTCCAGCATTTTTTCAACCGGCACACCTGTCCAGCGCGAGACGACGGTTGCGATGATTTCCGATGTGACCGTTTCGCTGGCAAGGCCCATGGCGTCTGAGGGCGATTGGCTTTCCAGCTCTGCCGCCCGCGCTTCGAGGGCGGGAATATCTTCATGTTGGAGGCGGCCCGCTGTTTCATAATCCCCGCGTCGCACCGCATCTTGCAGTTCAAATCTGGCGCGGTCCAAATCCTCAACGATATTGGTGGCACTGGCGAGTTTGGCTTTCTCGGCTTGCCACGCTGCGCTCATCTCGTCGGATTGAGATTGCAAGGCATCAATCTCTGTTTGACGTTTGGCCAAACGGGTTTTTGACGCCTCATCTTTTTCCTTTTTCAAAGCTTCAACTTCAATGCGCAGCTGCACAATGCGGCGGTCAATTTCGTCCAAGGCTTCGGGTTTACTATCGACTTGCATCCGCAGGCGGCTAGCCGCCTCATCCATGAGGTCGATGGCTTTATCGGGGAGAAAGCGGTCCGTGATATAGCGATTGGCCAGCTGCGCGGCAGAGACGATGGCGCTGTCGGAAATACGAATGCCGTGATGGACTTCATATTTTTCTTTGAGCCCGCGCAGGATTGAAATTGTATCTTCGACGGTAGGTTCGCTAACAAAAACACTGAGGAAGCGCCGCGCAAGCGCCGCGTCTTTTTCTAAATGTTTGCGATATTCATCAAGCGTCGTCGCGCCGATACAATGTAGCTCGCCGCGCGCAAGGGCGGGTTTGAGAAGGTTGGCCGCATCCATGGCGCCGTCTGCTTTACCCGCGCCGACTAAGGTATGGATTTCGTCAATAAAGAGGATGATTTGCCCATCGGCTTTTTCAATTTCTTTCAAAACGGCTTTCAACCGTTCTTCAAATTCACCGCGATATTTTGCCCCAGCAATGAGCGCGCCCATATCTAGCGCGAGGAGTTTTTTATCCCGAACAGATTCGGGCACATCGCCGGAGACAATGCGCACCGCTAGTCCTTCGGCGATTGCGGTTTTCCCCACACCCGGCTCGCCGATGAGAAGTGGATTATTTTTTGATCGCCGCGAGAGAACTTGCAGCGTTCTGCGGATTTCTTCGTCCCGTCCAATGACGGGATCTAACTTGCCGTCCCGCGCAGCTTGGGTCAGGTCGCGCGCATATTTCGACAGTGCCTCATATTGGTCTTCTGCCGAGTCCGAGGTCACAGGCCCGTCTGTTCGTATCGAAGCAATGGCCTCGCCCAATCGCCCCGCCTCTAATCCCGTTTTTGTAAGGGCCGTACGCAGCTCTTTATCGGCTTGGGTAATGGTTGAAAGTAAGAGCCGTTCTAAAGTGACAAAGGCATCGCCGGACTCTTTGGCAGTTTTTTCGGCCACGGCGAAAACTTTAGTGGCTGCTTTCGATAAGGTCAGGCTCGACCCGCCTTCGACATTTGGACGTTTATTGAGCACGTCTTTAACGGCGACCTCGACGAGCTCAGGCGCGGCCCCAGACATTTGGATAAGATTTCGCGGTAAGCCGCCGCTCTCATGCAATAGGCCAAATAAAATATGCGCCGGTACAAGCTGCTGATGGTCGCGGGTTACCGCCTCCGTTTGCGCAGATTGTATAACGCTGCGAGCTCGCTGCGTATAAGCTTGAATATCCATCTTTGACCTCGGTCAGGTATTTAAATCGGGGCGTAAAACGCCCGCTATCCTGTTCGAGATAGGAATTTAGTCCCGCGCTTCAAGATGTAGGGACGCCGCGCATCGCGTCTTACTCTCTAGAACGGCTGCCTATTCGGCGGCTTCGATGCTCTCTTCGGATTTCCGTGATGGAGCTTTGCGGCGACGGTTTGGCGCGTCTTCGGCGCTTTCCTTTGGAGCCTTAGCTTCAGCTTCTGTTTTCGCAGTTTCCGGCTCGACGAGCTCAAGCTCTGCTGGCGAATCCGTTGTCTCTCCAGATGTGGGTGTTTCGGCTTTGTCACGGCGGTTATAATTATGGCTGCGGTTATTATTGCGCGGCTCATTTGTGCTGTCTTCGCCCTCTGTGTCTCCGCGTTCGGCGCGGCGCGCGGCGCGTTCGGCCTCGGCCTTTTCGCGCGCTTCTTGGGCTTCGCGTTTGGCGGCTTCCTGTATATTCATTAGCCGCAGATAATGCTCTGCATGTTGCATCAGATTTTCGGCATTCACCCGGCTTCCGCCCATTTTGGCGTCCCGTGCTAGCGCTGTATATTTTTCATAAATCGTAGAGGCATTGCCGCGCACTTTCACGCCCGGCCCTTGACTATCCATAGACCGATTATGGTTATTATGGTTGTTGTTCCGATTATTATTTTTGTTGCGATTACGGCCGCGTTGACGCTTCATCGATCTTCCTC
>CAZNXP010000294.1:0-2645 GCA_964576955.1 uncultured Algimonas sp. | reverse complement strand
GCGAAATGCGTAATCCATCTACAGGCAAAATGATGATGTCAAAAGCTAAGACATCAGCCTCCTTCAAACCAGCGGCGGCCCTAAAAGACCTCTAGTCTTTCGCTCAAACATTGAAAAATGAGCCGTCCTGTGCTTTTCGTGATAACGATGAGCATGGGGCGGCTTTTTTATTGGAGGAAAGACTATGAACGCGGAAGGGTCAGAGAAAACAACGCCATCCTTTGCCACTGATTTAACAGGCGCGCCGCGTGTAGGCTCTGATGAGTTTTTCTATGATATCTTTGGCATTAATATAAAGGGCCTGAAGAGTATTTGGACTCTCTTAAAACGCCCTGCCGAATATTTCGACGCCGCACGCCTGCCCGATTGGGGCGGCGAGCACTGGCCATCGATCAGGCTTTGGTTGGGTCTGATGGGCATTCTTATTGGCCTACAATTCATCTGGGCAAGCGAAAGCAGCGAGATGACTGCGATGTTCCAGACACTGGCAATACTCCCCGGAGACACCTTTAATAGTTCCGCCGGTCCAAACGATCCCCAGCTGGATTTATCTATTTTGGATCGACAGGCTTTAGGGAAACAAGGTTTCAAACGTTGGATTTTCATTTATCCTTTTTTTTTCATTGCCGCGATGTGCGTTCTGGCCTTTATCTTTAGAGCCTGGAAGCCTGCCGCCAGTTTTGTCATCCGATTGCGTTTTATTTTCGGGATAATCGTGCCTGGCTCTGTCTTGGGATTATTCATGACCCTCCTCATGGTGAATACATCCGGTGAGCTATATAGGAACATTAGTTTCGCTATGTTTCCTCTGATGTACATCATATATGCGGTTACCACCTATCGCGGGCCCTTACACGCCCATGAGACAGGCGAGCGAGTTGGCTTGTCTCTTATCATCCCTCTTCTGATTCTAATTTTCTTAGTGGTGGCCCAAACAATATCAATGGTGATTGCCGTCGTGCCGATATGGGTCGAGGTTTCAGAAACCCTCCGTCCGCAACGGGACGCGATAGATGCGGCAAAGGCGGCACTAGAGTCCACGGCATAAATGAGGTTAATTTTAGGAAACTCGTATGAGCGAAGAGCGTAAATTAAAGGCCTCTCTTATTGGGCTAGACAATCTGATAGAGGATCTATTCGGCCTAAACGCGAAAGCGTTTAAATCCATCTGGAAGAGCTTTTCTACGCCTAAAACCTACGCCATAGCTGCCACAGATTCGAAGTGGTCAGAGACCTTTACCCCCACGGTTCGTGTCTGGGTTGGGTTGGTCGCTTTTTACTCTGCCTTACGTTTTTTTTATGGCAGCGAAGATGGCGGAATGACGCAAATGTATGTCGAAATGTTCGAGGCAGAAATTGCTAAAAATCCAGGGTCCTCCTTTGCAGAGGTCGATACCACCTTATTGGCACAATCGGTTTTGAAGTGGACCTTTGTATTCTTCCCCTTGATCATGTTACCGCTTTATGGGTGCCTTGCATTTATATTTCGAGTCTGGCCAGATAAACCCAGCTTTGTCGTTCGGTTTCGATATATAATGCTGACGGTTCTACCCGGTACAACTTTCACAGCGCTCTTAACGATCACCTATGTCTTTCTCCAAGGCGCGATGCTCGCACTGATCATGGTAATCAGCCTCGCGGGAATTCTTCTCTTCGATGGTCTGACGGCTTACAGAGGCACCCTTCATTCCGTCAAATCAGGCAAACTCGGTCTCTCGATAGTCTTATCGATATTGCTTTTTATTGCCTTCTCAATCGGCTCATTTGCCGCAGCTATTCCCGCTGGAATGGCTGCTATGATGGAAGTGGCGCCGTAAGTTTAATGCCCTAACCGCAACCTAACCCGCGAGGCGCGCTGCATCTTCTTTGCGGTGACTGCCAAGCTCTTCCGAAATCAGGAAGGCCAGTTCAAGCGCTTGATCCGCATTTAGGCGCGGGTCGCAATGGGTGTGATAGCGAGAGGATAAATCAGCTTCGCTGACCGCGCTCGCAGAACCGCCGAGACATTCCGTCACATTTTGACCTGTCATTTCAAAATGCACACCGCCCGGCCAGCAGCCCTCAGCATGTAAAACTTGCATGAACTGACGCACTTCCGTCAGGATATTGTCAAATGGCCGCGTTTTATAGCCGCTATCCGTTTTAATTGTATTTCCATGCATTGGATCACAAGACCAGACTACATGGCGCCCTGCCCGTTTCACAGCCCGCGCAAGACTTGGCAATCCATTTGCGACTTTATAATGCCCGTAACGCGCAATCAAAGTCATCCGCCCTGCCTCATTATTCGGGTTGAGCACATCCAAGAGACGCATGAGTTCGTCAGGCTCTAAGCCTTCACCAATTTTCATGGCTATTGGATTTTCAACACCGCGCATAAATTCGACATGTGCATGGTCAAGCTGGCGGGTACGGTTGCCAATCCACAGCAAATGCGCCGAGGTATCATACCAGCGGCCCGTCGTACTATCGATGCGGGTCATCGCCTCCTCATAGCCGAGCAAAAGCCCTTCATGAGAGGTATAGAAATCAGTCGCCGCCATTTGCGGTGTCGACGCAGGGGTTACGCCGCAGGCTTCCATAAAGTCTAAAGCGTCTTCAATTTTTTCGCATAAGGCTTTGTATTTGGCCGTTTGTTCGGAGCC
>CAZNXP010000293.1:0-2660 GCA_964576955.1 uncultured Algimonas sp. | reverse complement strand
GGTCTAATCCTCTGCGGTTATACTCATCTAAAATGGATAACATGTAGCTGGGTGTCACCATGATAATCTCAGGTTTGAAATCTTCAATGAGGGTGACTTGTTTTTCCGTTTGCCCGCCTGACATGGGAATGACTGTGCATCCTAATTTTTCGGCGCCGTAATGCGCGCCAAGACCGCCCGTAAAAAGCCCATATCCATAAGCGACATGGCATTTCATCCCGGGCCGTCCGCCTGCGGCGCGAATTGATCTCGCGACAACATCGGCCCACATCTCTATGTCATTTTTGGTATAACCCACGACAGTCGGTTGGCCTGTCGTGCCAGAGGAGGCGTGAATTCGGCAGACTTCATCCATGGGTTTGGCAAAGAAATTAAAGGGATAAGCTTGCCGCAAATCTTCTTTTTCTGTGAAAGGAAATTTTGCCAGATCTTCTAATGTCTCCAAATCCTTGGGTGTGACCCTATGAGCGTCGAATTTTTCACGATAGGATTTCGAATTTTTATAAGCATGAGACAGAGAGTTTTTAAGCCGCTCTAATTGCAGAGCTCTTAAATCTGCAATCGACAATTTTTCATTATCATCGAGAAGCGGCTTATACCCCGGCGTCACGATTATCTCTCAATCGCATTCATTGTCAGGAGGTCATAAGTTGCAACTAACTCGTCATTTTGGTTTGTGATTTCAACATCCCATTTAACTTCGCCATATTCATCATTGCGTTTCTTCTTCGTTTTCGCCGTCAGCTTAACCTTAATTGTATCACCGGGGGAAGCGGGTGTCAGGAAGCGTAAATTGTCTAGTCCGTAATTGGCTAAGACGGGGCCGGGCGCGGGGTCAACAAAAAGACCAGCTGCGAATGAGAGCAAGAGATATCCATGTGCAACCCGTCCGGGGAAGAAGGGATTGGCCTCTGCCGCGGCCTGATCCATATGGGCGTAGAAATTATCGCCTGTGAATTTCGCAAAATGTTCGATGTCGTCTAAGGAGATAGTTCGGCTTTCCGTATTCAATGTTTTGCCGATGAAAATATCGTCGAAATTATACCTGAAAGGATGCGCGCCTTTGGTTTCTACTGCGGCTCCTTTCATCCAAACTTTCGTTGCGCCTGAAATCAGAGTGGGTGTGCCTTGCAGCGCGGTGCGCTGCATATAATGTTTGATGCCGCGAATGCCGCCCATTTCTTCGCCGCCGCCAGCCCGGCCCGGCCCGCCATGCACCAAAGTCGGGAGTGGGGATCCATGACCTGTGCTTTCTTTGGCATTGTCTCTGTTGATCATTGCGATACGGCCATGAAAGGAGGCGGAGCCCATTACAATTGCACGCGCAACATCAGGGTCATAAGTGAAAAGTGACATGACTAAGGAGCCCAAGCCTTCATTACAAAGCCTGACGGCGTCATCTAGGTCTTTATATGGCATGAGGGTGGAGACGGGGCCAAAGGCTTCCACCGAATGGATTTTAGGGGCTTTCCATGGGGTATTACACCGCAATAAAATGGGCGAAATAAATGCGCCATTGTCATTATCGGCACCGACAGGGTTTAAATTTAAGGGATCGCCAAAAACAATTTCGGCCTGTTCAGATAATTGAGCGACTTTTTCCCGTACGTCATTCCGCTGAGACTGGCTGACTAAAGCGCCCATGCGAACGCCTTCTGCATCAGGGTCACCGACAGAAATTTTTGCGAGCCTCGCGGATAGAGCTTCTTGTGCTGCGTCCATCATATTTTCTGGGACAAAGGCTCGGCGGATAGCCGTACATTTTTGACCTGCCTTTACGGTCATCTCATTTGCAACTTCTTTGATGAAAAGTTCAAATTCAGGTGAATCTGCTGTGGCGTCTGGACCTAGCACGGAAGCGTTCAAGCTATCTTGCTCTGCGACGAAACGGACGCTGTTTTTGATAACTGTAGGATGGGCGCGAAGCTTTGCCGCCGTGGAGGCTGAGCCTGTGAAAGAGACAACATCTTGGCCTTCAAGATGGTCAAGTAAATCACCCGTACTGCCGACAATAAGCTGAAGCGCTCCGTCGGGAAGGGCGCCGGATTCAATCATGATGCGGACGGCATGCTCACATAAATAGGCTGTGGAAGTCGCAGGTTTTACGATAACGGGCGCGCCAGCAATTAAGGCTCCGCCTAGTTTTTCAAGCATGCCCCAAACGGGGAAGTTATAGGCATTGATATGCAGCGCGATGCCTTGAAGAGAGGTATAGACATGCTGCCCCATCCATGAGCCTGTCTTTGAGATTTGCTCTGGCGCGCCATCGATGATGACATGGCCATCTGGGAAATGGCGACGGGCTTGGGACGAGGCGGAGAATAAAGTCATCCCGCCGCCTTCAATGTCGACCCAGCCATCGCGGCGCGTCGCACCTGTATGGCTATTTAACGCATAGAGCTCTTCTTTCCTTGCGGAGAGCGCCAGTCCCAAATCTTTGACCATATAAGCTCGCTCATGCAGTGTCATAGCGCGAAGGCCCGGACCGCCGACATTGCGTGCATAATCAGCCATGTCTTTGAAATTTATTCCGCTTGAACTCGTTTGGGCGACAGTTTCACCTGTGACGGCAGAGCGAATATCGACAAGACCAGATTGCCCTTTAATCCATTTTTGCGAAACAAAATTTTCTAATATTTGTGCGGACATGTATCGCTCCT
>CAZNXP010000292.1:0-2670 GCA_964576955.1 uncultured Algimonas sp. | reverse complement strand
CGCGCGTCTTTTCGGTACAGATGAATATCGGACAGGTCACACAAAAAATGTTTGATGAGGCTATGCCAGCAGATGGTGAGTTAATCGACGGCGGTAAAATTAGAGTTTTAGAGGCGACTGAAACAATCAAATAGCGATTTTCACAAACCCGTCACTTTCCATAGCCTCTCAAACAGAGTAGTTTGAGGGGCTATTTTTATGGAGAGACACGATGGCCGAGCAAACATTATCTGAGTGGACGCCGCCGAAAATTTGGAAGAACAAAGACACGGGCGGCAGATTCGCCAATATTAATCGCCCCGTTTCAGGTCCCACACATGATAAAGAGCTGCCGATTGGTAAGCATCCTCTCCAACTTTATTCTTTGGGTACGCCAAATGGCGTGAAAGTTACCATCCTATTGGAGGAGCTGCTCGAAGCGGGCGTGAAAGAGGCCGAATATGATGCGTGGCTGATCAATATTATGGAAGGCGATCAATTTGGGTCTGGCTTTGTTGACGTGAACCCGAATTCAAAAATTCCCGCCATGATGGACCATTCTGGCGACACGCCCATTCGGATTTTTGAATCAGGCGCCATCATGATGCATCTGGCTGAAAAGTTTGAGATGTTCTTGCCTAAGAGCGGGGCGGCGCGCAATGAAACCTTGTCATGGCTCTTCTGGCAAATGGGCAGCGCCCCTTATTTGGGCGGCGGATTAGGACATTTTTACGCCTACGCCCCCATGAAAATCGAATATTGTATTGACCGGTTTGCCATGGAGGTGAAACGCCAATTAGATGTTCTAGATAAAAGATTAGCCGAAAATGAATTCCTTGCAGGCGATGAGCTCACCATTGCGGATATGGCGAATTATTCATGGTATGGGGCCATGGCGCGCGGTCTTCTTTACGAAGCTGGCGAGTTTCTCCAAGTTAAATCCTATAAGCATTTGCAGCGTTGGACCAAGCAATTGGCTGCTCGCCCGGCCTTCCGCCGAGGGCAGCTCGTCAACCGTTATTGGGACGACAAAGGAATCCATGAACGTCATTCTGCGTCGGATTTTGACGGTTTGCTTTAGGGCATTTCCGAGCCGCGATAAGCTTCCACGACATTATAAATTTCGCGTCCGGTGAGGTTCACCTGCGCTGCATAGCCCGACTCGGTAATCCGTGTCGGGTTTTGTGTGCCAATGATGGGGATGACATCTGCGCCAAAGCCGCGGAGAAAGGCGAGGGCCGCCGTCGCGCGCGAAATACCATATGTCCTTGCAATGGTGTCCAATACCATCTGAACAGGGCCGTCGGTTGTTGGAATTTTGCCGCGGGTTAGCGGAGACCACGCGAGGACGGTAGCGCCAATTTCCTCGGCAAAGTCCAAATGTCCTTCTTCCAAAGCCGATTGCTCTAGCGCCGAAAATTCTGGCTGAATGGATACAAGTGGATGATTGAGATGGGCCTGAAGCGCCCGCATTTGCGGGACGGTAAAGTTAGAGACGCCAATCGTGCGGGTCTTTCCGCTCTCAACCATCTCATTCAGGGCGCGGGCGACCTCTGACATGCGGGCGGTCAGGTCGGGGCGGTGTATCTGGTAAAGGTCGACATAGTCGGTTTGTAGCCGCGTCAATGAGGCGTCTATGGCCCGCATGAGATAGGCATAAGAGCTGTCATAGGGACGGACGGCATCTATCCCGCCCTTTGTCGCCAGAACGATTTGTTTGCGCAAGCTGGGCGCGGCAGCGAGGACCTCGCCTAAGCGCTCTTCAGATTGACCAAAGCCTTTATCCTCGCGGTCGGGAAACTCGCCCAATCCGTAAATATCGGCTGTATCAATCAGGTTCATTCCCGTATCTAAAGCGGTGCGGATAAGCCTGTCTGCCGCAGCGGCCTCATGCCCCGCAAATCGCCAACATCCGAAGGCGATTTTCCCAATAGAAATATCTGACTGTCCAAGCTTCATGATTATCCTTCAAACTCCTTCGCATCAGCAAAGGCCATTTGGAACGCAGGGCGCGCCTTCATGCGGGCCATATAGGATTTGAACACATCCGTGCGGCAGAGCCCATAAGCGCCTGCCCAATTGATATTATGCGCGGTCATACAATCAGCCGCCGTAAAATCATCACCGCAAATATAGTCTTGATTTTCAAGCAGGGCGGAGAGTTGCGGCGCAATCTCATTTTCGATTTTATCTCGGTTGAAAGCCGCGAAGGTTTCATTTCGCGCCGCCTTTGGCAGCAGGGTTTCATGCAAGCGAATATTCCACAGCATTTGGTCCATCCATGACCCGCCTAGCGCCATGATTTTTAGATATTGCGCGCGGGCTTGCAGGTCGCTGGGCGAAGGCGCGAAGCGGTCATCTTGCTCGGCGAGCCATAATAAAATGGCCAAGGACTCTGTAATTATCTGCTCACTTCCATCCGCATAGGTGACCGTCAAAACGGGAACAGCGTGATTAGGGTTTTTCGCCAAGAATTCGGATGTAAATTGCTCGCCTTGACGTAAGGCGACGCGGCGGGTTTCGAAATCCTCGCCCCGCATCTCATGTAACAGCCATTTGACCCTCGCAGAGCGAGAAAGCGGGTAATGATAGAGGATAAAGCTTGAGATTCGCGGCATAAGTCACCATATGGCCTGCGAAAATCTTAGCAAGTTTAACGTGAATATCACAGCTGAGTGTTTTGACCTCACG
>CAZNXP010000291.1:0-2672 GCA_964576955.1 uncultured Algimonas sp. | reverse complement strand
GAAGATATGAGCTCTGACCGTCACCCGTCCGAACCCGCGCTTTACGCCCTTTTGGACGAGCTGGGTCTGCCCCATCACACGGAAGAGCATGCGGCCGTTTTTACTGTGGCTGAAGGCGCAGATATCAAAGCCCGCCTGCCGGGAGGCCATTCGAAAAACCTATTTCTGAAAGATAAAGCGGGCGATTATGTACTGGTCAGCGCGCTGGGCAGTACAGTCATCAAACTCAATCAATTGCATAAGCGCATTGGCACCAAACGCCTGTCATTTGGAAAGCCCGAGGCGCTCTTGGAGCTGCTGGGCGTTATGCCGGGCTCTGTGACCGTTTTCTCTGTCCTGAATGATACAGAATGCAAAGTGCGTTTAATTTTGGACCAAGCCTTATTCGATCATGAGGACGTTTGGTTTCACCCCATGCGCAATACGGCGAGCACGCGTATAAAACCCGATGATATTAAAACCTTTGCCGAAGCGACGGGACATCCCCCCACGCTCATCGATTTTGGTCAGGACATCACCTGAGTTTTGGTTTCATATCAAAATAGCGTTTCGGCAGTGTGCCGCGCGCGCGAATTTCTTCCTCAGTACATCCGCGCAGCTCATGCGGGAAGACCGTCCAGGCATCGGTTTCATGTATATAGAAATCGGGCGTGCGGTCTGTAAGGTTGCGTTTCGGCTTATAATAAATTGTCGCAACGCGAATGTCTTTGGGGGTATCGGCGGCGCAGCGCGTGCGGAGCTCTCGCAAAATGGCATCCACACTACGGCCACTATCAAAAATATCATCGATAATAAGGAGGCGGTCTTTCGCCGTCACCACATCCACAACATGCTGCAAGCCCATGACCTGAACCTCTGGCAAAACTTCATCTGCCGCAAAGCTGGCCGTGCGCGCGCCGTAAGTGGATGTGCGGATAGCAAAATGATTGGTAGGGCATCCCAACGTCTCCAAAACTTCTTGCACCGCAATCCCGACAGGCGCACCGCCGCGCCATACGCCTAGAATAAAGCTAGGACGAAACTCACTCTCATAGACGCGAAGCGCAAGCTCAAAAGACTCTTGCAAAAGATCTTCTGCGCTGACAAAATTTTTCTCAATATTGGGGTTAGGGTCGGCCATAGCTTACCTCTTTATAGAGCTTAGCAGAGCGATACAAAGGAATGCTCGCTGGATGTCTTACAATCAGGTTTTGAGCTGCGGCCCAGTTTATTCCTCACTATCTTGTGAAAGCTGTTTTGCCTGTAAGCCTGCGCGCGCCCTTGAATTGCTCTAGCTGACCCGCCACATGGGGGTGGAATTTGCAACATTGAGAGGTTCTATGCCCGATTCAGCCACTGACATTGTCACAGATAGCTCCGATACAGGCTTTATGGCCGACGTCGTGGAAGCCAGCAACGACATTCCCGTGATTGTCGATTTTTGGGCGCCTTGGTGCGGCCCCTGTAAACAATTATTGCCGCGTTTGGAAAAAGCCGTGACCGAGGCGGGCGGCAAGGTCAAGCTTGTCAAAATCAATACTCAAGACAACCCTAATGTCGCCGGACAACTCGGCGTTCGCTCTATTCCTGCCGTCTATGGCTTTAAGAACGGTGAGCCTGTCGAGGCCTTTTTGGGCGCGCAGCCTGATTCAGTCCTTAAAGAATTTATTGCCAAATTAACCGGCTAAGCCGGCGAGCAGAAGAGCGTAACGATGTTAGATTTAGCGGCAGATATTGTCAAAGATAGTTCCGATATGGCTTTTATGGCCGATGTGATTGAAGCCAGTTCCGAGGTTCCTGTTATCGTGGATTTCTGGGCGCCTTGGTGCGGTCCGTGTAAACAGCTGATGCCGCGTTTGGAAAAGGCGGTGAAGGCGGCTGATGGCAAAGTTAAATTGGTGAAAATCAATACCCAAGAACATAATGGCGTGTCCTCGCAACTCGGCGTTCGCTCTATACCTGCGGTCTACGCCTTTAAAGACGGACAGCCCGTTGATGGATTTCAAGGCGCTCAGCCCGATACAATATTAAAGGAATTTATCGCGCGCTTAACCGGCGAAACCGATCCAAAGGAAGAAGCGAAAGACTTGGTCGCCCGTGCAAAGGATAGCTTGGCGGCGGGCGACCCCGGCGGGGCGGCGCAAGATTTCGCGGGCGCGCTGGCGCTCGACGCGGAAAATGCGGCAGCGCGCGCTGGTCTCGCGCGGCTATATATTGAAGGCGGAAATGATGAAGGCGCTGTGCAGCTTCTGAAAGACGCGCCAGCGTCAGTTCTCGGAGATCCTGAAATCACGGCCCTAAGGTCTAATTTTGAATTCCGTCCCGCAGCGGGCGAAGATGACCCGACGGTAGAGCTGGCCGCAAAGGTGGCCGCCAATCCTGATGATTTAGATGCGCGCTTGGAGCTCGGTAAAGCGCTTTTCGGCGCCGGCCGTAATGCGGAAGCGGTGGATCACCTAATCTATTCCGTCGGGAAGAACCGCGCACATAACGGCGAAGCCGCGCGCCTTTTCCTGCTGACAATTTTCGAAGCTGAAGGCACGGAATCAGAGATTTCTCGCAGTGGACGCAAACGCCTCTCCTCTATACTTTACGCCTAGCGCGCTCAGGCAGCGACAAGATGATAAATATCGCAAGCCCGATGAAGACTTGCGGCAGCGGAATTTGGGTCGCCATGAGCGCGCAATAGACCG
>CAZNXP010000290.1:0-2673 GCA_964576955.1 uncultured Algimonas sp. | reverse complement strand
GTTATGGAAAGTGCGTCAAAGGACTTGAAAAAGGTTACCCTAGAGCTGGGCGGTAATGATGCCGCGATCATTATGCCGGACGTCGATTTGGATGAAATTGCAGAGAAAATTTTCTTTGGCTCTTTCTTTAACACGGCTCAAATCTGCGTCGCCACAAAGCGGCTGTACGTACATGAAGATGTCTATGAGGGCTTGCGTGATAGATTGATTGCTATGGCAAAAGCAACCAAACTTGGTGATGGATCCGAACAGGGCACGAATATGGGGCCTATCCAAAACATTAAGCAGTTTGAGCGTGTGAAAGAACTCCTCGCCGATGCGAAGGACAATGGTCTGGATGTTATAGAATGTTCGACAATGCCGGAATCTGATGGTTATTTCATTCCTGTTACAATCGTTGATAACCCGCCTGAGCAGACGCGCGTCGTTCAAGAGGAAGCTTTTGGTCCAATCTTGCCTATGCTGAAGTTCAAAGATGTTGATGATGTTATCGCAAGAGCGAATGACTCAGAATACGGCCTTGCAGGTGCTGTTTGGTCAAAGGATACGGATAAAGCGATGGAAATTGCGCGGCAGATGGAAACAGGTAATATATGGATTAATCAAAACCTTATCTTGAGGCCAGATGTGCCATTTGGCGGTCACAAAAACTCGGGCTTCGGCGTCGAGAACGGGCTTGAGGGTTTTCTGGAATATATGGTCCCACAATCAGTCTATATGGCACGGAGCTAGTAAAGCTCTTTGTTGAGATTGAGAAAAGGCCATTCCAATTTTGGGATGGCCTTTTTTGTTTGCTGATTCCGTTGGGTTGTTAACTGAACAGGTTTTGTTTATCCGCCGTCAATGAAGGCCTGTTAAAATTACTTATCTCATCAATTATCAGCGATCCATGAGCCATGAAATCCTGTCGGAACTCTAACCGGAAGATGGATTCTGCACAGCGGTTCATCTTCGATATGTTTAGCATTTAAGATTAAGAGCTCACTTTTATCGTCTTCTGGATCGTAAACGAAACTCATGAGGTAACCATCATCTTCTGATTTTGCATTTTGAGCCGAGATGAAACTCGCTTCACTACCTGTGCGCCCATTTTTTAATTTATGACCTAGTCGATCCCCTGAAACGAGGTCATATTTTTGGTAACCGAGTATCCATGGCACCCCTGTTGTATCAAATTCAGCCGTATAACCGTAACGGACAGGTTGGCCAACATGAGACGGGGGAACAATTGGAAAATCAACACCAAGATCATCTAGTGGCTTTTCTTTCACACGACCGGTTTTTAAGTTAATCACCCATTGATTTAATTTAGGAATGGGCGGATTGGCCATGCCTACCGAGGTGTAACCCACTAATTTTGGCGCTATAAAAACAATTTCATCAAGATATTCATAGGCGTTCATGGTGTGGTAGACGTAACAGGGGTCAATCTCGAACCACTTGACATCTTCACTTTTTCCATTGCGCGGCATTACACCTAAACGAGCGCCATAGGTTTCATCGTAACTTACAGGAATACCTGGTTGGAGAAATTTCTCCATATCCCAAAGCATAGGGAGATCTAGGAAGATCACATAATTTTCAGTAATGACAAAATCATGCACCATAGTGGCGGCTTTGACATCAATAACTTCTGACTGTACCATTTCACCCGAGGCGGATACGCGGTAATAAGTAAGAAATGGCGGCATAACACCATAGCCAAAAAATAGCATTTCGCCTGTTTTTGGACAAATTTTCGGGTGAGCTGTCATATTTCTACGGAGCTTACCTCCAAAGTTATAAGACCCGACAGTTTCTAACTCTTTGGTCAGCTCAATAGGCGCATGCATTTCTTGAAGTGCAAAGACTTTATCCGCATGGCTAATGATATGGGTGTTGGCGAGTGAGTTGCCTGGAATGGATGTTAGTTCTCTGGTAATCACATCTTCTTTTAGCAAAGGTGTCTGGATATATCGATTTCGGTACCATAGTGCTTTGCCATTCTCGATCCTTACGCCATGAACCATACCTTCGCCGAGGAACCAATCCGCACTGGCGGTTACTCTTGGGTTGGCGCCATTTCTAAAATATCGACCATTTAGCTCTCTGGGTATTTCTCCTGTAACCTTTAAATTTTCCGATGTTACTTCTTCTGCAACGGGAGCGAAATTGCCTGTCATCCAGAAAGGTATCGATTGGTTCGATTGATCACCCATGGTCATTTCCCTTCAAAGGTCTTCAGGGAATACCTACTATGAGTACATAGTTATGAGCACCTGTCATAAATGCCAAGTATAGAAGATGAAAGATTCGGAACCAAGTGCTTCACAAATCAGTTTTTACATATCTAGCAGCAGGTCGAACCAATCTAAATACTGCCCAATGGACTATAAATTTTAATAGGTCTTACTCTAATAAGCCTCATAATTTTCCCGTAAATTCGCTTTATGGAATTGAAAATTGTTGCAAAAATGCCTCACTTGCATTGAAAAATGGGCTTAGTCAGCACAAACTATCCATTTGATTAGGTAGGTTTTCAAACCTCCTATCGCTAGACCAAACTCGTGAATTTACATGACACCAAATCATGGTGCGCTATCATGGGGAAAAATATGATTGTCGAAAATAGGAATGCCACGTTCAGAAAAGTGACTAAATTTGGCTTGGCCAGCTTAACGGCTGGAGCGATAT
>CAZNXP010000289.1:0-2676 GCA_964576955.1 uncultured Algimonas sp. | reverse complement strand
TTCTCCTGTCCGCTTCTCCCACAAAGCAGACATTATACGAGCGTCTTAAAATCGCTCCAAGAAGGCCACTCGCATTATAGCTCAACTATTCCTCCCACCCCGATTGCGCGATAATCGCATCGGCTTGGTCCGGCAGCACCTGCCGCAATGTCTCCATATCGGCTTTGGCTTCGGCCTCTTGTCCGAGGACTTTGCGGGAGCGGAGGAGGCGGGTCCAGCCTTGTGGGTTATTGGGCTCGGTTTCGAGGCGCGCGCGCAGGCTTTCTACCATGCCTTCAATGGCAGCGGCTTGGTCCTCTTCTGAAAGGTTTTGTATGTCTCTAATCGCGTCTGAATCAGGACCGGATTGAATTTGGTCGGCAAATCTCTTCGCCGCTTCATATTCTTTGCGAATTTCTGGCGTATCGGTCAGCTCTAAGGCTCTCTCATAGGCGCGCAGGCCTGCCTCTGTCTCGCCTGCCAACATCAATGTGCGGCCATAGAGCGTCCACCCTGTTGCATCCTCTGGGTTCTCCGCGAGCCTCGCTTCAAAGCGGGGAAGGAACGCGGCGTAATCGGTCCCGCCTGTGCTGGCGGCTGGGGGCGGGGCTTGCCGCGTTTCTGGTGTGAAATTTGGCGTGCCGAGGAAATGATAGAGCCCAAGGCTTGCGCCAATCAGGCAGAGGCTAATTCCGCCAGCCAGCCCGAGAGAGCGGGGACCAGATTGTGCGGTGTCGTTTTTGGCGGCTTTTAAAAGTCTGGTTTTTAACTGGGCAATTTTGGCGGCATCTGGTGTGTCACTGGCTTCGAGGGCGCGCAGCTCATCCCGATAGGCGCGGATTTCTGCATCGGTCTGAACCTCCATCTTAGCCGCCAGAAATGGCGCGACGAGATAAAGGCTCACAGCCAGCCCAAGCCCTATGCCTAAAACCCAAATCATGCGCCGTCCTCCATGAGGGATTTGAGCAGGGCTTCATCCTCTTCCGTTAAAGGGTCAATGGAGACGGTGGCCTCTTGGTGTTTCGGGCGAAAGGTGAACCAGGCCAAGCTGAGGAGAACCAGCAGGGCAGGTAGGAACCACAACACATAGGTGTTGGACTGCACGGGCGGTTTGAGCAGAACATAATCGCCGTAACTCTCGCGGATATATTCGATGACGGCGTCATCAGAGGCGCCGCTCGCAATTTGTTCGCGCACGACGAGGCGCATATCTTGGGCCAGCTGCGCGTCGGAGTCCTCGATGGATTGGTTCTGGCAGACGACGCATCGCAACTGCGCGCCGATATCGCGGGCGCGTTGTTCTTCGGGAGAGGTTTGGGCAAAGGCGGTTGTGGCCAAGCCGAGCCAAAATATCAAAATCCATCTCATTGCAGGCTCTCCACAATCGGGCGGAGCGTGTCCGTCCACACCTCGGGCGTGATAATGCCGACATGTTTATATCTGATTTTTCCGTCTTTATCGACGATGAAACTTTCGGGCGCGCCCGTCACGCCAAGCTCGACAATGAGCTTGGAATTTGGGTCAAATATCACCGCGTCATAGGGATTGCCGTGGCGGATGAGCCAGCGGCCAGCGGCCTCTCGCGTGTCGCGCCAATCTATGCCGATGAGTTGGAGTTTCGGATTATTCCGCTGCGCCATGAGCTGCGGATGTTCCACTGTGCAGGCGACGCACCAAGAGCCGAAGACATTTACGAGGCTGACCTGTCCGGCCAAGAGTGAAGCGTCGAGGGTTTGATTTTCTTCGAGATTTTCTAGCGTAAATTCAGGGAAGGGTTTTTCAATGAGTTCCGACGGCAAAATACGCGGATCGCGGGTCAGCGCATAGGCGAAGGCACCGACGAGGACGATAAAACTGAGGAGGGGGAGGAGGCCGCGCAGCTTCATTCTGTCGCCTCCAGAGCTGATGGCAGGCGCAAACGCTTATCCGCCAGCGCGGTAAAGCCGGACAGCGCCATGAGCAGTGCGCTGAGCCAAATCCACACGACATAGGGATGGCGGTAAACCTGCACAATGAACCCGCTCTCTGGGTTGCCTTCGCCGATACTGGCGAAGAGCGTTTGCCCAAAGGAGAGGTGCAGGCCCGCTTCTGTCGTGACTTGATTTCGCACGGGGTAGAAGCGGCGCTCGGTAGAGAGAGTTGTCACCTCGCGCCCATTTTTTGTTACAGTAATTTCCCCCGCGAGGAAACTGTAATTATCGCGCTCGCCGCCGCCGACATCACTGAGCGTATAGCTGTAGTTCCCGAGCTGTAGATCATCGCCCACTTTCAGCGTTCCGATATCTGTCGTGCCCCAGACGCTCATGAGCGTGACGGCAGCTGTAAACATCGCGAGGCCCATATGCGCGCCGGCGAAGCCCCATGTTGAGGCGGGCTGTGCGCGTAGTCCTGCGCCGCTCCATTTCGCTTTGCGCCCGATGGCCAAGACGGTTCCGACCGCGAGCCATGCCGCAAGGCCAAGCGCCAAAGCCCCTAAGATGGATTTCCCGAAAATAAGCGTTGCAAGAGTTAGCACCGCCGCGAGTGCTAACATAAATATCATCGGCCTCCGCAGACGCCGCAGCGTATCCTTGCGCCATTTCAGCATCGGCCCAATCCCCATGAACAAAATCAACAGGCACATGATGGGCGTGAAGGTCAGGTCGAAATAGGGCGCGCCGACACTGATTTTCGACCCATTAATCGCGTCAATAAATA
>CAZNXP010000288.1:0-2676 GCA_964576955.1 uncultured Algimonas sp. | reverse complement strand
GAGATAAAAACGGCGCGTGATAGTCTCCATGCCATGTTGAAATCTGGCGGCGCGGCGCCCGCGGGACGCTTTGCGAAACTGGCGCTTCTGGCGGGCGTGGCAAAATATCCCGCGCGCCATACCTCTACACTACTCGCCTTTGAAGCCGCGCTGGCTGCTTTTGAAATGGCGCAAGAGAACGCCGCATGATAGGTAAGCTGATATCCTTGCCGATGATTGCGACTTTGATGATCTATAAGATTTTCATCTCGCCGATTTTGTCATTTTTCGGGGTGAAATGTAATCATCATCCGTCCTGTTCTTCCTATGCGAAACTCGCGATTACCCGCCATGGCCCGTGGTTTGGCGGTTGGATGACCTTGGCGCGATTGCTACGATGCCAACCTTGGGGTACGTGCGGGGTTGATAATGTGCCCGAAAACATTACCACACCGCCCATATATGCCCCGTGGCGCGTTGCCATATGGCGCGGCACAAATTCGGCCCAAGATTAGACTGAGAGTATTCATGGTCACTTTGACATTTCCAGATGGTGCAGCCCGCGAATATGAGGTGGGAACAACCGCCATGCAGGTCGCGAAGAAAATCTCTAAAGGACTTGCGAAGCAAGTTCTCGCGGCGAAGCTTGACGGAAAGCTTGTCGATGCAAGCTTGCCGATTGAAGCCGATGCCAAGATTGAGCTGGTAACAGCCAAAGACCCAGAAGGGGTCGAGCTCATCCGCCATGATGCGGCGCATGTGCTGGCCGAAGCTGTGCAAGAGCTTTTCCCTGGCACCCAAGTCACAATCGGCCCCGTCATTGAAAACGGCTTTTATTATGACTTCCACCGCGAAGAGCCTTTTAGCGCGGATGATTTCGCCGCGATAGAAAAGAAGATGGCCTTCATCATTAACCGCAATGATAAGTTCGAACGTCAGGTCATGGCGCGTGATGAAGCGATTAAATTATTCAAAGGCCTCGGCGAGCATTTCAAAGTCGAGCTGATTGAAGATCTGCCAGAAGATGAAGTCCTAACCATTTATAAGCAAGGCAAATGGTTTGACCTCTGCTTGGGACCGCATCTGCCGAGCACAGGTAAAATCGGTAAGGCCTTTAAATTGATGAAAGTCGCAGGGGCCTATTGGCGCGGCGATAGTAGCAAGACCCAGCTCCAACGCATTTACGGCACGGCTTGGGCGACGCAGGAAGAGCTCGACGCGCATCTCAAACAAATCGAAGAAGCGGAAGCGCGCGATCATCGCCGTTTGGGCCGTCAATTAGAGCTATTCCATTTCCAAGAAGAAGCGCAAGGCCAAGCCTTTTGGCATCCCAATGGCTGGACTTTATATACAATTCTCATGTCTTATATGGCGCGCCGCCAGCGCGAATATGGCTATCAGGAAATCAAAACGCCGCAGCTTATGGACCGTAAGTTCTGGGAAGCCTCAGGCCATTGGGAAAAATACCGCGAGAATATGTTCGTCGCGGAAATTGCCGAGGAAGATAAGGTTCTCTCCCTCAAGCCGATGAATTGCCCGTGCCATATTCAAGTCTTTAATCAGGGGCAGAAATCCTACCGCGACCTGCCTGTTCGCTTTGCCGAATTTGGCTCTTGCCACCGTTATGAGCCGTCAGGCGCGCTGCATGGTCTGATGCGGGTTCGCGGCTTTGTCCAAGATGATGGGCATATTTTCTGCACGCTCGCACAAGTCACGGATGAGGTAAAAGGTTTCACGGAATTGCTGAAATCTGTGTACGCCGATCTTGGCTTTGACGATGTGAAGGTCAAATTCTCAACGCGTCCCGACATGCGCGTCGGCTCGGATGAATATTGGGATGATGCCGAAACGGCGTTGAAAGCGGCCGCAGATGCCTCCGGACTCGAAGTCGAACTGAACCCAGGCGACGGTGCATTTTATGGCCCGAAACTTGATTTCGTTCTGCGCGACGCGATTGGCCGGGAATGGCAAGCGGGTACGATCCAGCTTGACCCCAATATGCCAGAGCGTTTGAATGCTTCTTATATTGGCGATGACGACAAAAAACATGCGCCCGTGATGTTGCACCGCGCTGTGTTGGGCTCATTCGAGCGTTTCCTCGGCATATTAATTGAAAACTATGCTGGGAAGTTCCCGCTTTGGCTCTCGCCTGTCCAAGTCGTGGTCGCGACCATAACCTCCGATGCAGATGAGTATGCCAAAGAGGTCGTTGCAAAGATGAAAGCTGCGGGCCTTCGCGCGGAACTCGATATTCGTAACGAGAAAATCAATTATAAAATCCGCGAGCTGTCTGCAGACCGTAAAATTCCCGTCATTGCCGTTGTCGGCCGAAAGGAGATGGAAGAGGGCAAGCTCGCCATTCGCCGTCTCGGGTCTCGTGATCAAACCATCCTAAGTGTGGAAGACGCGATTACCGCTTTCACAGAGGAAGCTGCCCCGCCAGATTTACGTCGGGGATAAGCAGGGGCAAATGCAACACTTAGTCAAAACCCTAAATGGTCTCTCCCGCGGTTGGTTATGGCTAACGATCCTGCTCATGCCTGCCTTGGCGCTAGCTGGAGGATTAGGGTTTCAAGTCGTGGGATTTGCGACGGGGTTGGCAGGTATTTTGGCTTGGACCGCGGACCGGACGGGCGCGCAATATTTGAAGTCCGCTTGGCCCATTTGGCTTTTACTTTTTGTGCTATGGGCTTGGCT
>CAZNXP010000287.1:0-2683 GCA_964576955.1 uncultured Algimonas sp. | reverse complement strand
ATAAATCACTCATCGCGAATTAACTCCCTCTCTATGCGGGCAAGGCTCTGCGCCATTTGGCTGGTCTGGCCTTCCAATCTGGCGAGGCGCTGCGCAATGCCTGTGTTAACGGCGAGACGGTTTTCCAGCGCGTCCAAACGCGCCGCCGCAGACCCCGCCCAGATGAGCCCGCCAGAGGTTTGCACCAGCAGTGTGAAGACGAGGCTCATGGTAATGGTGCGGTCCATTTGAAATGAGGGTGACTTGCCTGTCATGGGGTCACCCCATCAGATAAAGGACTAAGGCCCGCCATTTGCCGCGCCTCGACCTCCGAAATAAAGCGCGCATCAGAGAGGCGCTTCCACAGCACGGCGCGTTCTTCGGACAGTGCCGGCACCGCGTCCAGATCTGGCGTTATATTTGCGCCCTCCCCGTAAAAGCCAGAGAGCCAGCCTTGCAGCCCGCTCGCCGTTTTCGCGACCAGAGGAATAATCGTTTGCCGCCAGAAGGCTTGGTTCGCCTCGCGGTAATTGGCGTAGGAATTATCTCCTGGAATTCCGAGGAGCATTGGCGGCACGCCAAAGGCCAGCGCGATGTCTCGGGCGGCCTCTCGGCGCAATTCAATGAAATCCATATCCGTCGGCGAAAGCGAGATAGACCGCCAATCCAATCCCCCCTCTAGGACCAAAGGCCGCCCTGCCGCGCGCGGTCCTGTGAAGTTACATTCCAGTTCGGATTTCAGCCGTTCAAATTGCTCATCTGTTAGGCGCTCACCCGAGGCTGGGTCATGCACCAAGGCCCCGCTCGGCCGCGCAGAGTTTTCCAGCAAAGCCTTGGCCCAAACTCCGCCGCGATTATGCAGGCTCACGGCCTCTGCTGCGGCAAAGAGCGGCGATAGGCCTTCGCATTCATCAAGAGGGTTAAACAAACGCATGTGGAACAGCGCGCAAGCCCCCGTGGCATGGTCGCGCGGAAAGCGCCGTGTGCGGCCGCCGACGTCCTGCGTCCATCCTACCGCCTGCCCTTTTACATCACGGCCCATCGTCATTGTGTCGGGCCGATGGGCAATCAGCGCAATCGGGTCATCACCGCTCAACACTGTTTCTAAAAAAGCATTCCCGCCGAGTTGGAGATAACCGTAAAAGCCTTCCAATGTTTCAACGGCGCTGCGCCCCGGCATGCCTCGACCTAGGACTTTCGCGGCCCGAACGTCATCGCTGCGAAGCGGAACCGAAGCCGCGCTTTCCGCGATAAGACGCACGCAGCGATGGGCAATTGGATTACGCGCAAAACCTTCGCGGCAAAGCGCCGTATAATTGTAAGACGGCCCGGTGGTACGACGCGGGAGATGCGTGGCTAATAAGGGGCGAGAGGCCTTGCTTTCTGGTGGGTGAGACCTGCGCATGGCAAAAGGGTCGGCGGGCCGACGAAAGAGATGAAACATATGAGAGACCTAAAAACGGCGAGACGAAATTTCGTCGATGAGCTGTTTATAGGGCCAGTTGGGTTAGGTGCGGATTATTCTCTTAAATTTTCCGGCAAGTCGTTGATTTATTTAAAAACCTAAGCTGCCCGAAATAGGGACGGAGTTTTGGGCCCGTCACCCAAAAGCCTCTCGACCAGCTTGACCTTGGCGCGCAGTTCTTTTCGAAGCGCCTCGTCACCCTGTACGGACGCCATCGTAATCGCCGGGCGATAGGCGATTTTGGCTTGCGAAATTATGGTTTTGTTCGATTGTTCGCGGCCAAGTTTCAAGAGCATATCGCCAAGCGCGATTTGAACCAAACAAATCTCAATCGGGGCATGTCCCAAACCAAAGAAATCCCGCGCATCTTTCAGGGCGACATTCGCCTCTTGCAACGGAGCGATATCTGACGTTTGCCCTGCCAATTTGATCATTCGCGCAGCGAGTTCGGCCTTAGTTAGAGCCAAGCGGGCATCTGTGATAGCCATTTGAGCTCTCAGTTTTTCGGCCTTTTTGCGTTTTAATTTTCCGAGCACGATTTTTTCCTATTAAGCGCCAACCTCTACTCAATCGGAATGTGGTTAAGAACGCTTTAACGACCCTCCGATTTCTCTCGCAATATCGTCGAAATTTTCGCCGACAATGATTCTCCGCAATGGAATGCCAGCTGCCTTGAAAAGGGCTGTCTTCACCTTATCCGCTTCGGACGGCTTTCGGGCATTATGGGAGGACCCGTCCAGCTCTATCGCCAAAACGGGCTTTCCGCTTTGGTTGGTGATCAGAAAATCCACATGTCGAGATTTCACGCGACCCCGCGCCGCCCAGCGTAGCTGTTCTGGCAAGCCGCGTTTCACGCGAATGATATCCTCAAGCCGGACTTTCCCGTGAAGATGAAACCCGTGCGGCATATGGCGGGATAAAATACCGAAGAGAGCGGCTTCAGATGCATTCACCCAGAGGGACGGCGCAGGTTCAAAAGCCCCTAAGTCCGAACTCGCAATTGGCGAAACCTCTGGCGGGGTAAATTTGCGCGGCCCGCGCAGGAGATAAACGAGGAAAAAAATTCCCAACGGAATAAGGATAAGGAGCGTTTCCATTGGTGTTCAGCTTTCCGTTCTGGAGAGGGCTATCATTCGGGTTTCAGATATAGGGACAAGCCGACCAAATCAAAAGCGATTGTATGCGGCGTAAAAACCTTGGCCCCTGCTACCATCATCGGTCCGTCCACGGGCGCAACCG
>CAZNXP010000286.1:0-2684 GCA_964576955.1 uncultured Algimonas sp. | reverse complement strand
GCCTCATCTCTATCGGAGATCGCGAGCACCGCGCCTTGCGCGGCTAATTGACGGGCGAGCTCTCGGCCCATGCCAGAGGCGGCGCCCGTGATGACGCAGACCTTACCCTCAAAAACACTCATATGCTTGCTCCCCTCGGAAATGAGGGCGAGCTTGAGAACACAAGCCCCTCATTTTCGACCGCCGCTTTGCCGAGCACCCGCTTATCAAATTTATAATCCTGCCGATTTTGCCAGGGGTCGCGGTCGCCCTGTTTCGGCAGCATATCGGCCACGCGCTTAAAATAGCCCGCATCAAAATCAATCCATGGCCGCGGGTTCATGCCCTCTGGCGCATGCGGCGTCACAATATCTAATCCGCGCGCGTCCATATGGTTCATCAGGCGGCAGCCAAAGCGAGAAATCAAATCGGCGCGCAAGGTCCAGCTCGCATTGGTATAGCCGAAAATGGACACCATATTCGGAATGCCGGATAGCATTAATCCGTAATAACCGAAACTCTCCGCGAGGTTCTGCTCACGCCCGTCAATCAATACTTTCGCCTGTCCCGCCAAAACCAGTTCCAAGCCTGTGGCGGTCACAATTAAATCCGCCTCTAGAGTCTCGCCAGATTTCAGCAACACGCCGCTTTGCGTAAAGCGCTCGACATGGTCGGTCACGACAGAGGCTTTTCCAGCCTTTATAGCTTTGAATAAATCGGAATTTGGCACCAAACACAGCCGTTGATCCCAGGGGGCATAGCGCGGAGAAAAATGCGTCTCGACATCATAATCTTCGCCCAATTCTTTACGAATGAGTTTCTTAAGATACACGCCTACTTCTTTGGGCTTAGCGCGGGATTTTTTATAGATGTAGCTCCGATAGGCGATATTTTTCGCGCGGGTGAGACGGTAAGCCAATTTGGCAGGCAGGAGTTTTCGCAAGAGATTTGCAATCCAATCCGTATCGGGCAAGCTCGCAATCCATGTCGGGCTGCGCTGCAACATGGTCACATGGGCCGCCGTTTTCGCAAGGCTCGGCACAAGGGTTACCGCTGTTGCGCCAGAGCCAATGACGACAATACGCTTGCCCGACACATCA
The DNA here is from genome assembly GCA_964576955.1 of uncultured Algimonas sp. Classification (GTDB taxonomy): domain Bacteria; phylum Pseudomonadota; class Alphaproteobacteria; order Caulobacterales; family Maricaulaceae; genus Litorimonas. The sequence continues at coordinate 1,605 of CAZNXP010000286.1, read as the reverse complement.
AAATTTTCCGGCCAATGTTGCGGATGAATGATCTCCCCGCTAAAATCCTCGCGCCCGTCGAAATGCGGCAAATGACCTTTGTCATAGCGGTAATAGCCTGATGCCGAGAGAATGAAATTCGCGGTGAGTTCAAAACTCTCGCCCGCAGAATTTTCGAGCGATAAGCGCCAATGCCCCTCGGAGGATTTCCAATCCATCGCCACGACTCTTCGGTCATAACGAATATGCTCATCAATGCCGTGCTCAGCAGCGGTCTCTTTGATATAGTTTAAAATCGCAGGCCCATCGGCAATGGCTTTGCCTTCTGTCCACGGTTTGAAATCATATCCCAAGGTGAACATATCGGAATCAGAGCGAATGCCGGGATAGCGAAATAAATCCCATGTCCCGCCCATGCGGGCCCGCGCTTCAAACACGGCAAAACTGCGGCTGGGACAGTCGCGGCGATGATGACAGGCCGCGCCAATGCCCGACAGCCCCGCGCCAATAATCACCGTGTCAAAATGTTCAACCATGATTTTATCTAGGGCCAGCGCTGATTGAAGTCAGGCATTAAATTTGAAGAGCCGCCCATGCGGAAACGCTCGCAACCCATCGATGGGTTTGCCGAAGCAAGAGGGCGTCTATGAAATTAGAACGCGGACATTGCAACTAACAAAAATTTTCCTATGTAAATTATATGTCAGAAAGTTCGAAAAAAGGTACGCATTCGATTAAAGGTGTAGAAATCAAATGCCTGATTTGTAAAAATCAATTTTTTGATGAACGGAAGATCCAGTTAAACACTACAGGCATGACCTTATTTGGTTTGGATTGGGCAAACAAAAACGCAACTGTACTAAGCTGTAAAAACTGCGGTTATATGCATTGGTTTCACCCGTAGGCTTGCTTCCGCTTTTCCTACAAAAGCGGTCGTTAGATTTAGTATTATCAGACTATCGAGGCTAGTTCTAATGTCCGCTTATGCCCGATAGTTTTTATTTTCGAGTTTATAACCATGAAGTTTTTCAAGAAGAGAATAAGGCCTAAAGCCCCTCCCGTGGTAAATAGTATAAACATCCATGAGGATGACGTGGGCATGCGAAACTTGTTTCCGGCGATTGTTTCGGACGCTTTATTCGCAGAAATGGACAAAGCAATAGAGGCTTCCGAAGAGAATCGAAGCGAGTCTGGATTAGGTTGGGACGATATTCACGTTTCTGAACTGCCACCAGTCCCCGCTCACGCTTTGCCAGACGGAGAGCAGCGCGATGGCCGCCGTATCGGCGCGTAAAATCCTTGGGCCGAGCGAGACGGGATATACGCTATCCATTCCGCGCAGCGCTTCTCGCTCCGCATCCGTAAACCCGCCTTCGGGGCCGATTAAAATGGCGACGGGGGCTGAGAGTTTGGTGCAGACTTCATGGGCAGGCTCTGCGTCGCCTGCTTCATCCGCAAATATAATCGGCGTGTCATCCCATGCATCTAAAACTTCCAAAAGCGGGCGCACGGCTTTTATCTCTGGCACATCGAGCCGTTCTGTTTGCTCGGCAGCTTCTATGGCTTGCAAACGGGCTTTGTCGATATTCAGGCGCGGGAATTGCGTGCGCGATGTGAGAACGGGTT
>CAZNXP010000285.1:0-2688 GCA_964576955.1 uncultured Algimonas sp. | reverse complement strand
AGATAAGGGTTTCTCGGGTCCGCATCATCCGCGAATTTTGCGGTCAGAGGTCCAAAGACTAAACCCGTTTCATGCTTAATCGCAACATCAACGAGACTGTCTATCCAAGGGGCTGTAATTTCCATATCGTCGTCCAAAAAAGCGACGAAACGCGTAGAGGCGAACGCCAAGGCGGCGTTACGCGCATTTGAAACCCCGGCTTTAGGCTCGTGGATATAATGGATGGGGTATTTTGAGGTCTTAGAATATTGTTGAGTGAATTTCTGCTCAATTGGCAGCGCATTATTGTCAATAATGAGAATATTAACGTTATGAATGGACCGTAGCGTTTTTTCGACATGTGGTAAGAGCGCTTTTAGCCGAGTTGAACGTTGGAATGTTGGGATCGCGATTGAGACGTTTTGCGGCACTATTTGAATATCTTTCAAAGCTTCAGGCGTACTTTGGACATTTGCAATGTTTTTTAAGTATTCCATAGTGCAACACACGTTCATTAGTTGAGTATCCTTCGGGAAAAAATGTATTTTTTTCAACGAATTCAACCTGTGATAATCAAGGCCAGCAACTGAAGACAATCGAAGCCATTCTATTCCGAGTTAGATGCAAATTTTGGGCCAATTGGTTAATCGGTTTAGCGCCTTCTTCTCTTATGCTTCGCCCCTCTTGATTTATGTGCGCTCGCCCCGCGGTGATTGCGTTTGGGAGGTTTACCTTTTTCGGGCTTACTGACCATCTCGAATACTAATCCGCCTGTAATCGGCGTGGCTTCTTCTAGCTTGGCTTTAATCGCGCGGCCAAAACGATATGTGTCGCCAGATTCGACACCCACGAGTGCGCGGGTTTTTTCATTATAGGCAAAATACTCATAGCCGAGATTGCGGGCTGGGATGAGGCCATCTGCACCTGTTTCGTCGAGCGTGATGAAGAGACCAAATTTTGTGACGCCTGTGATACGCGCGTCAAATATTGCGCCGACGCGGTCCGCAAGATAGGCCGCGATATAGCGGTCTTTTGCATCGCGTTCCGCCACCATGGCTTTGCGTTCTGTGGCCGAGATATGCTCCGCTATTTCCTTTAGGCGCGAAGTGCTTTCCTTGTCGAGACCGTCCTCACCAAAATCGAAGTTGTTGATAAGCGCGCGGTGGACAATCAAATCCGCATAGCGCCGAATGGGCGAGGTGAAATGCGCATAATCGGTCAAGTTCAAGCCAAAATGCCCGCCCTTATCCGCACTATAGACGGCTTGGGATTGACTGCGAAGAACGGCCATGCCGACGGTTTCGGTTAAGTCTTTTTGTACGGCTTGGCCTAGCAGCTTGTTGAGGCGGGATGTTGTCACGCGCTCGCCAAGAGAGAATTTCAAATCCAGTGCAGGGAGAAAGTCGACGAGGCCTTGTAATTTTTCGCGGTCAGGCGGCTCGTGCAGGCGAACAATGGCCGGTGATTTTTTCTCTGCGAGGCTTTCGGCGGCGCAGACATTGGCCTGCACCATAAATTCTTCGATGAGCTTATGCGCGTCAAATCTGTCGCGCAGGGTAATGCCGGAGACCTTACCGTCTTTGTCGATGTGAACACGGCGCTCGGGCAACTCAATCGCAAGCGGTGCGCGAGCCTCACGGCTTTTTTTTAGCACCGCATAGGCGGCGTAAATATCTTGGATAATGTCTAAGACTGGCTCCGCAGCCTCTCCCGCATTTCCGTCGGCGGCATCCTGCGCTTGTCGATAGGTGAGGCGGGCGTGGCTGCGCATCATGCCACGTTTGAACTTATGGCGGATTTTCACGCCTGTTTTATCGAACACCATACGGACAGCCATACAGGCACGGTCCTCATTCGGACGTAGGGAGCAAAGATCAGAGGAGAGCTCATGGGGCAACATCGGGACGACAACATCTGGGAGATAAACGGAATTGCCGCGCTCGCGGGCTTCTTTGTCGAGCTCAGAGCCGGGCGTCACAAAACCCGACACATCGGCAATCGCGACCCAAACAACCCAGCCGCCCTTGTTATTTTCATTCTTGTCAGGATGCGCGAAGACCGCGTCATCGAAATCTTTGGCATCTACGGGGTCAATAGTGATGAGTGGCAGGTCGCGAATATCTTCGCGCGCACCCTCGATTTTTGGCAATTTGAGAGCTTTGGCTTCCTCGATAACCGCGTCTGGGAAGGCGACGCGGATGTCATTCTCATGCAGGCTTATTAGGCTGGCAGATTTCCCGCCTTTGGCAGAGCCAAGAATTTCGGTGATATCCGCAATGCGCAAATCGCCTTGATTGCGGCGTGAGGAGCGAAACCAGACGAGGTCTTGGTCTTCCGCGCCCTCAGGAATTTTTGACGGTTTGTAATCATGGCGCGCTTTCTTGGAGACAGGCTGAATACGCCAACCGCGCCCGCCCTTATAGAGCACGCCGAGATGGGCTGTTGGGCCGCTGCCGAGCTTTTTCATGACGGACGCCACAGCCTCGCCGTTCTCACGCACTTTAATGCGGCAGAGCGCGCGGTCACCAATTTTTAGGGTGTCGCGCTGGTCGCGTTTTCCGCGTTTTTTCTCTCGCGGTCCCGTGTCTCGGATGAGGAGTTGCGGCGGCGCGCCGTCGCCTTTCCAATTCTCTGGCTCACCCATAAGGTCACCGTCGTCGAGGCGTGTCGCTTTGATGACCATAACGCCGGGCAGGGCATCCGCCTCGC
>CAZNXP010000284.1:0-2698 GCA_964576955.1 uncultured Algimonas sp. | reverse complement strand
CGGCAATCCCAACATCAAACATACGGTCGGGGAAGACTTGGCCAAATTCCTTCATCCCCGTCCCGCCCGGCATAGCTGCCGTAATGCCGACGATTTTTTCATCTTTGCGCGCTTCAGAAATCAAGCTCTCGGCAAAGACTTTGGTATAGGACGGCGCATTGGCTTTAGCTTTGGATTGCACGCCTGTGACGACGTTAAATTTAGACACGCCGTGATATTTATCGGCTGAGTTTTCGGCAGGCGCATAGCCTTTGCCCTTTTGTGTCACGACATGAATGAGGACAGGGCCTTCTTTCATATTTTTGACATTTTCCAGGACAGGAATAAGTGCGTCAAGATCATGCCCATCAACGGGACCAACATAGTAAAAGCCAAGCTCTTCAAACCATGTGCCACCCATAAACATGCCGCGCGTATATTCTTCGGCTTTGCGGGCTGTCGATTTAATCGGGCGCGGCGCGCCTTTGACCATAGATTTCGCCGCCCCGCGTAGGGCTTGGTACCCTCCGCTGCTGACCGTGCGGGCTAGCAAATTACTCATCGCACCGACGGGCGGGGCAATGGACATATCATTATCGTTCAAGATGACGATTTGGCGGCTGTCCGTCGCGCCGGCATTATTCATCGCCTCATAGGCCATACCCGCCGTGATAGACCCATCGCCAATCACAGAGATTATATGATTATTCCGGCCATCTAAATCTCGCGCTGTGGCAAACCCCATACCTGCGGAAATTGAGGTCGAGCTATGTGCCGCGCCAAAGGGGTCATATTCACTCTCGGCGCGTTTCGTAAAACCGGATAATCCGCCGCCTTTGCGCAATGTCCGAATTCGGTCACGGCGGCCCGTCAGCACCTTATGCGGATAGCATTGATGCCCCACATCCCAGATGAGCTTATCATCGGGCGTATTAAAAACAGAATGTATGGCGACGGTGAGCTCAACCACACCCAGGCCAGCGCCCAAATGTCCGCCTGTGACAGAGACGGCGTCGATGACTTCCGCCCGAACTTCATCGGCTAATTGCTTGAGTTGTGCCCGTGAAAACCCATCCATATCGGACGGTATATTGACGGTATCTAATAGCGGCGTTTGCGACATTTTGCGCGTATTCCTTTTCTTGGTCCTAGTGCTGACGGTCCAACACGAAATCCACAGTGTCCCGTAAGGTTTGCGCCGATGCACCCCACGGTTCAAGATGATTCTTTGCGCTTTGACCCAGCATTTTCGCTTTGTCTCGCGCACCAGTAAGGCCTAAAATTGATACAAATGTGGCTTTCCCAAGGTTTGCATCTTTCCCAACGGCTTTTCCAACAGTTTCCACATCTCCAGTCACGTCCAGAATATCATCCTGAATTTGGAAGGCTAGTCCCATATCGCGAGCATAAGCGGACAAAGCGGATAAGTGATCCTCCCGCGCGCCAGAGACGAGGCCGCCTGCCCGCACCGCAAAATCAATGAGTGCGCCCGTTTTCATGGCCTGCAAATCCGTGATGAGCGCTTCGTCGCGCTCGCCTTCTGCGACGGTAATATCGACGACCTGCCCGCCAATCATGCCAGACATTCCGCTCGAGGCCGCAAGTTCCGTAACCAGTTTGACTTTTATGTCCGCAGGCAAATCGACGTCGCCCATAATGCCAAAGCTGCGGGTCAGCAAGGCATCGCCTGCGAGAACCGCCATGGCTTCATCATAAGCAATATGCACAGTGGGTTTTCCGCGCCGCAGCGCATCATCATCCATACAGGGTAAATCATCATGGACGAGACTATAAACATGCAGGCACTCCAGCGCGCAGCCCACAGTTAAAGCCGCGTCTATAGGCCCGCCTAACATACGCGCGGTCTCTACGGTCAAAAAGGGGCGCAAACGTTTTCCGCCGCCAAGGGCCGCATAACGTGCCGCCTCCATTATGATGCCTTGATGACCAGACGGCTCCGGCAAAAGCTGCGACAAGCGCGCTTCGACAGATTCTGCGACAGCGCGCAACCGCGACGGAAAATCCATAGGAGTTGAGAGAGAAGGAGCAGCCAGCGACATCAGGGATCGTTTACCCGTCGAAACTTGCAGTGCTTGCGCCGCCTTGTCCATCCAGGACAATTTTATCCACTTTCATTTGCGCGTCTTTTAGCTTGCCTTCGCAATGGGCTTTAAGCTTCGCGCCGCGCTCATAAATCGTAATGCTCTTCTCGAGAGGTGCATCGCCGCGCTCTAACTGACCCACAATGCCTTCCAGCTCAGTTAATGCGTCTTCAAAGCTCATCTCTGAAATTTTTTGGTCTGCCATGTCCCACCTATTCTTATGAGAACGCAATACGCCCCCTGCGCCTCCGCGTCGAGGCCCGTTATAGTTTTTTCATCACCCGCTTTTTGGCAGGGCAGTATAAATCTTCATTTCGGTTACAGCGTTTAAAGCTGAACATTACGCGGTCCGCGCGGCCCATGACATAATCCATGGGGACGATACCGGGACCATTTTCAGGATCACGGCTGTCGATAGAGTTATCGCGATTATCTCCCATGAAAAATAAACTCTCATCTGGGACAATAAAGATGGGCGTATTATCGAGCCTATGCGTATCGTCGCGCTCATAAATGACAAAACTCTCGTCCATATCTGGTAGGGATTGACCGTAAACATTCACGCTGCGTACGCGCTGATTCGCATGTTCGCGGTACAGCCGACCGTCTAGACGGTC
>CAZNXP010000283.1:0-2710 GCA_964576955.1 uncultured Algimonas sp. | reverse complement strand
AGCGCCCATGTCAGGGTCAGCGCCGTTGTTTCATGTCCCGCAATGAAAAACCCAATCAGATTATCGCGCTGTTCTCGGGGCGAAAGCCCCTCACCTGTTTTTGGGTCGCGCGCCGCAATTAGCAGGCTGACCAAATCATCTTCAACTGGATTGACCTTACGCTCCGCAATAAGTTCATCCGCCGCCTTTTTTAACCGTTTGAGCGCGCGTGAACCCTTAGGTGAAATGGGCCGCGGCACCCAAGCGGGAAATGGGAGCAAATCATCTGGGCGCAGCGTCCCTGCACTCGTGACCATGTTGCGGGTCGCATATTTCAGGCGTTCCCCGTCAAGGCCCTTCGGATCGCCGAGCAAAGCTTTCGCTAGTACATCAAAGGTCAACTCCGCCATAGCCGCATTGAGTTCAATGGCGGGGTTTTCATCCAGCCCCGCACAAAATTCATCTAAGGCGCCTGCAATCAAGGGCGCTAAATCTTCCATATGACGTTTGCGAAACATCGGCGCGACGGCTTTGCGCTGTCGTTTCCATTGTTCGCCATGGACAGACAGCAGTCCTTCTTTGGTTGCTGGACCTAAAATACGCGCATCAACAGCTGTCTTGGTGAATTTTTCCGCCTCATGGGTGAGCACCGTCAACATGCCCTCTGGGTCCGTAATCACATGGAGTTTCTTTCCAAAACTCGGGACGCTGACGACAGGTTGATTATAAGCGAAGGGCCCAAAGGCTTCGATGGGGTTTCGGAGGAATTTCCACGCGACTTTCGCCCAGCCTTCCGTCCCTGTGAGCGGTTTCGCGTGAGGCGGGTAAAACAGGCCGTCCTTAAATTTCTCAGGAGATTCGGTCATGGCGGAGTGCGATTTCATACCCCTTCCTACACTGAATTCTGCGAACTTACCTTAAAAAAACAACAAGTCACAGTGTTATGAGTGTTGATTCCAAACGCCACAAGTATACACTCCCCCCATGAGTTCAGACCTGATGAATTATGAACAGATGACACAACTCGCCCTGCGCGGGGTTGTTCGCGATGCCGTTCGGCGCGTGATTCGAGAAGATGGCTTGCCCGGCGCGCATCACTTCTACATTACGTTTTTGACCCGCTATCCCGGCGTTGAAATCGACGATAGTTTAGCCGCCAAATACCCTGAAGAGATTACCATCGTGCTTGAGCATCAATATTGGGATTTGAGCGCGCATGAAACAGAGTTTGAAGTCACGCTGAAATTTGGCGGCATTCCGAAATATCTCAAAGTACCTTATCTCGCCATAACCCGTTTCCATGACCCGAGCGTAGGCTTTGCGCTGCAATTTGATCCGCAGCCACCTGAAACAGAAAGCGCCGAACCTATCGCGCAAATCGCACCTACCCCTAAAAAAGCTGCTCCGAAAAAGGCGCTTGGCAAGCCTGCGAAGAAAACCGTGATGAAGAAAAAGAAAGCTAAAACGCCTGAAAAGGACGAAGATAGCAAACCCGAAAACGACAGTGAAAAAGTCGTGAGCTTGGATAGCTTCCGGAAGAAGTAAGTGTTTGCAAAACACATCACTGTCTATTTCATTTTTACCTCATATTTTTCCTTCACGGCAAATATAAAAACCCACAGCCGAATAGCTAAATTCCTTCTATCTAGTCTGATTATCATCGGACTTATCGGGGTGTTATTCGCCATCACAGCAGCCTATGGGAAGTTATTATGGTTCAACGACCTAGCCTCACAAAGTGAGGCCGCTAAGCATATCGCGCTGTATAATCTCATGACAATATGTCTATTGCCTGCCGTGACTGAGACGAAAGTAACACTACCTTCTGGAGAGCCAATCAAAATTGGTGAGTGGTTTTACCAAACCTCTAGGTGGATTATTAAGCCTGTGAGGATTGAAGGCCTTCTCTATCTCTTCTTCATTTTCTTTTTCACACTCCTCCCAACCGTGGGTGGAATATGGAATTTTGTGGTTGGAGAATTTGCGTTGTTTGACGTTCTCGCCGTGCCGTTATTCGCGCTTGGCGTGATGATGTACTTCCATGCGCTGAGGCAATCCAAAGAAGATGATACGTTTAATACGCCAGAGCTTTAGGCCGTATCGCTCAAAATCATATGCGCTCATCACAGCGATTTCACAGCCATTTAACCTGACTCCAATCGACAACCCCATATTTTTCTTCGTAGATTTTCAAAAACGTATCTCTCCAAATTATCAAGGATAATGTTATAAACATTCCTGAATAATAAGCTGCAGTCGTTTCCTGAATGACCTCATTTTTAATCAATATGCCGCCAAGCATGGTTATGACAAACATAGTCAAAGCAATCGGCCAAAAGGTTTTCATTAAAATTTTGATGGTATACCGTGTCCAAGTCCAGTCTTGTTCTGGCATTGTAATTTTCGCAATATCGACGTCAAAAGCAGCCGCGAGGGCTTTTGACGTTTCTTGCGAACCAGTTCCCATCGTCTCTACACGTTGAATGGTTCGCACACTCACACCTGCCGCAGCCGCTAAATCTTCTTGAGTCCAGTTTTGAGAATTCCGTAATGCGACAACACTGATTTTATTAATCTTCACGGGTCGAATCTCCTTTTCGCTTTGCTTCTCCTATCGTATGTAATCACAGAATGACCACGACAAACGCCCGACAGGTTAGGTTTTCTGCCGCTTTTCGGGCCATTCGATAGACAAACGGAAATTAGACATGAAAAACCTCCGCACTGAATC
>CAZNXP010000282.1:0-2710 GCA_964576955.1 uncultured Algimonas sp. | reverse complement strand
CCGATGAGATAAACATCGGCTGAGTTCAGCGCATATGACAATAATAATCCGATACAAAGCGGCGCGCCATATTTGAAATAGGTTTTGGTTTTTTGCGGTTGATACTGCCCGCCGCGCATTTGTTTCCACATGAAAATGAGGTCAATGCCGCCGACGATGACGAGGCCGCAGATAATCCCTGCAAAGGGAGCGGCCGCCTTTAACGGCGTTGCGATAACGAATAAAATACCGAGCGTGAAACTCACCAAAGTCATTGTCGAATAGGTGAGGGAGTAGCGCTTTATTCGGTGCGCCGCTCTATGGGCTTCCATACCAAGGTTGAATAAAACTTGGAGACTGGCTGATCCCAATGCGAAAAATAGAACAAAGGCGAGATCAGAGTTGATCGGCGCAAAAATCAGGACACTCATAATAACGGCAAACCCAATTAGGCCTGTCATTAATGCGAGACTGTAAAGCGTCTTTAGATGGGAGGCGACATCATTTTCGCGCTCGGCGCGGGCTTGAAACCGCGCCATAGCGGCTTCCATCCATGTGAACAGACCCATATGCACAAATTGCAAGGTGATCATGGCAATGGCGTAAAGGCCAAAATCTGACGGCTCCAAGAGGCGCGTCAGAACCGCAATCGTGCCAAATGCGGTTATCACATTGGCCAGATTGACAGGCAGATATGAGAGGATGGACTTGCCTAACATGGGATTAGCGAACGTTCGTCCGATCTCCCAATAAAACAGGCAATGTTTTCAACATGATATATATATCCCACATGACATTGGAGCGTTCGATATATTCGACATCCAAACGCACACGTTCAGCCACATCTTCGCCGCTGTGAAGCGGGCCGCGTGACCCGTTAATTTGCGCCCATCCTGTCATGCCCGGCTTCACCTTATGGCGGTGGGCATATTCACTGACGAGTTCAATGCTTTCTTTGCCTGCGGTTTTCATACCAACAGCATGAGGACGCGGACCGACAAGGGACATTTCGCCTTTTAAAACATTCAGAAGCTGCGGAAGCTCATCTATTGATGTCTTGCGGATGAATTTCCCGATTTTTGTCACGCGGGTATCGCCGGCAACTGTTTGCTGTTCGGCTTTTAAATCCGCTTTATCATTCCGCATAGAACGGAATTTATAGACATTAAAGACGCGGTTATTAAATCCGTGACGCGGCTGTTTAAATAAAGCCGGACCCGGACTATCTAGGCGAATAATCAGCGCAATTAAGCCCAAAATAGGGGCGCCAAGCACCAATGCTGTTGCTGCGACGCCGATGTCTAATAAGCGTTTTACAGCTGTATGGCGGCCAGATTTCGGATTACCCGTTACATCGCGAAGGCTGATTTCCGCAATTTCCGATAGGCGTTGCTGGACATGGTTGAGATTTTCAAACTCATCAACAACGAAAGCAATTCGGTTAGGTAGCAGGCGGACGCGATTGACGAAATCTTGTTTGCGCTTATTGGCCATGGACGGCAATGTCACTACAATCCGGTTGATATAGGGTAGGGCGTCCCATTCAAGCAGGTCGTCAAGGCTTCCAATTACAGGGACGCCATGAATATTATGCGGCGCGCGCGCTATGCGATCATCGAAAATCGCTAAAATATTTAGCTCCTTCGTCTTGGCATTTTCTTCAATGATGCGCCGCGCACTTTCTGTGGCGCCCAGCATGACAATCGTCGGCGATAGTGCGCCGCGCATATGCAGGCGGCGAACTTGCGAGTGATAAAGTCCATGTAAAATGGCCAGCAAAGCGATTGCGCCGAGGCCGGCTTTGGCGAGGGCATCGGGGTGGAATGTTTCAGGCCGGACTATCAGCGCGACCGTCAACCATACGCCTAAAGCCGCAAAGCTCGCGGTCAAAACGGTTTTGAGATGCTGCGTCCATGAGGTCGCGGCGTTGAAACGGTAAGCGTTGGAAATAAACAAGGCGGCGATAAAAATAACGGAGCCTAGAATTGAGGCGGCAACAGGGGCGATGACGCCGCGGCCATTTACGCCGCTATATCCATTCCAAATGCCAAGGGCGATGATGGCGCAAACAAGAACGATATCAAGCCCGCGCAGGCCAAAGCGCAGGGCGCTCATATTAAATTGACGACTTGGAACTGTGATGTCGGCTGTCGTTTTGCGCTTACGGCGGCGTTCGGTCGCTGGTTTTTTAGGTTCTGGCCGCACTTTCGCAGCAAATTTTTCCAAACGCGTCTCAGACGCGCCGCGTTTCTCATCACCCTGTCTTTTGATTGGTCGTGCAGAATCCGCGGCACCATTTGCATGCAAGCGCGCGGTAAGTTCCGCGTCTTTTAAGTCTCGTATTGGCATTTAACCCACCTGTTTTTTTTATGGTTTACACGCATGATGGAAATATCTCGTAAACAGCGGTGTTTTTTCACACGCAAACTCGGGGTCGCCGCAGGGCATTTTGTTTCATAAGGGAACAGTGAGGCCCCAATTATGGTTAAAAAATGCTAAAGCTCAGACAGAGCTGTAATCTGGTGCATTAGGGGTTGCGGGGGCAGGCCGAAATCGCTACTTCCCCGCTCGGAGACGTGGCCGAGTGGTCGAAGGCGCTCCCCTGCTAAGGGAGTATGGGTCATAAGCCCATCGAGGGTTCGAATCCCTTCGTCTCCGCCACTACCTTCTGGCGCAGACCCATCTCCGAATGGTTTCGTAGGAGATGTCGACACCTCGTTCTATCATGAGT
>CAZNXP010000281.1:0-2717 GCA_964576955.1 uncultured Algimonas sp. | reverse complement strand
TCTAAGCCCTAAATGATTAAAGCCCAGTTCCGCAATGTAAGGCTGAAATACACTGCAGAACTGGGCTCTTTTGATGGGGCCCTAGGGACAGGGACAACCACCTTATCAACGTGGGAACGTATTGTTGTCGCAGTCCGGTCTAGCTTGCGTTTCGGGGGTTGAGGGGTGAATATGACCAATCCACATCTGCTGTCCCGTCCTGTGACCAAAGTTAGTTAGACGCCATTTAAGGTCAAATCGCGCTCCAATTGTGACAAGAATAAGGCAGGAGGTTACAAATAGGACAGGATTTCGTCAGCAATTTTCTATTTAATGCAACGTCTTGCCACCAGAAAAAACGGACTTATGATATAGTTATGAGCCAAATCCTCCCTTTTCCGTCTGGGTCTAGCCACCAATCTAAAGCCCCCGCCCAAGTCGCATTTGATCGCCAGGAATTATCCGCCATATTGAATGTATATGGGCAAATGGTCAGTAAGGGAGACTGGAAAGATTATGCGATGGACTTCTTGCGCGATAAGGCTGTTTTTTCAGTTTACCGCAGGGCTTCGGAACATGCCTTATACCGAATTGAGAAGGTTCCAGCTTTGCGAAAGAAGCAAGGCCAATTTGCGGTGATTGCGCCGGGCGGTTTGGTCCTAAAGCGAGGACACGATTTGCAAGTCGTTTTGAAAGTTTTCGACAAAGCCCGATTCCGTAGCCTCTAAAGCCTATCAGGCATCAAGATATACAGCTGAGATAGCCTGCCAAAAGAGCAGGCTATAGTTTTTCATATTAGGACGGTAGAGGTGCCGCTGGACCAGCAAGGCCCGCTCCGCTGCGTTTAGCCCCTTCGCCGCGTGCTCCATCCGTATCTTTGGCAGGACAGAAGCTAAGCACTGTAGAGCCTTCAGCTCTGAACTCTTGTCCGGGCTGAATAAATTCAAGTGTTCCATCAGGTTTGCGAGCCAAGATCAAATCGAGGTCATCCCCGCGGTCCTTATAGAGGTCATCAAGGGTATATTCTTCAGAAAGGCTAGTTGCACGGAAGCGCCACCCACCCCACCAATCACGGGTCAGCGAGTCAAAACTCCGTCCGCGCGATGTCAAAGTCCTGCCGCGTGATGTGAAGGCAATACCCTCGACATCATCTTCGTCACTTTCCTTCGAGCCAACCTGAAAGACACGGTGCGTTCCCAGCTCAGGCGCAAATTCAACACAGACCAATGCGTTATAGGCCTCATTCGGCGAGGCCGCTATGAGCGTGTTAAAGGCGCTGTGATCCAGAGAGTAGTCGGCGTTTTCTGATAAGACTTCGCCAAAAAATGTACTGTGACCTTCCAGCCTTGCGCCGCGCAATCGCCGCCAATTGGTATCCGCGACGGTGACTTTAATATGCATTTCTTTCAAAGCTTTTGCGAGGCCGAGAGACCATGGGTTCGCGCCCACAATCAAAACGCCGTCGCCGTCGCCGCTGTCAAGTTTAAGCATATGGGCGAGCGGTCCGATAAAGAAGCCTGCAAAAAGAACCGTTGCAAAAACAAGCGCAAAGGCGAGCGGAACAAAGACCAGACCATCATCGCGGCCTAAGGCGTTCATTTCAGCGGCAAAAAGACCCGCCACAGCCACGGCCACAATCCCGCGCGGTGCGATAAGGGAGACTAGCAGGCTCTCTTTCCAAGACACGCCAGACCAAAGCGTCGACACCATCACAGCAACGGGGCGGACAATGAACATCATTGCTAGAACAAAGAAGGCCACATCCCAATTTGCGAAGAAGGCTTTTAGGACACCTGGCGTCAATGTCGCCGTTAGCATCACGAAGACGCCAGAGACGAGAATGATGGCGATATTTTCTTTAAAGCGGCGCATCTCGACCATGGACGCAAATTTCGTATTTGCCATAGTCATGCCCAGAGCCGTCACGGCTAAGAGGCCTGTTTCATCTGCAATTGTGTTGGCGAGGACGTAAATCACCAGCACCCATGCGAGCATGACAGGCGCCTTTAGATATTCCGGGATAATGCCGCGCCGGAAGGCCCAAGCCATACCAATGCCTGAGATGATACCGACCACCGTGCCGAGGATACAGGCAAAGGCAATTCGGCCAAAGACCATGGCCATGCTGGCTTCTAATTGGGTAATTCGGATAAATTCAAAGACGATAACGGCGAAAAGCGCCCCAACAGGGTCATTGACGATACCTTCCCATTTCAAAATATTCGCGGGTTTGGTTTGTAAATGCGCTTGGCGTAAAAGCGGCATAATCACGGTCGGACCTGTCACAATGAACAAACCCCCGACCATGGCAGCAAGATCCCATTCCAATCCAACGAGATAATGCGCGGCCAGTGTACCGAGAATCCAAGCAATTGGCCCGGCGAGTATCACCATGCGAATAACGGCGCTTTTGGCATCACCTAAATCTTTGAATTTGAGATTTAATCCCCCTTCAAAGAGAATAATGGCCACCGCAATTCCGATCATCGGTCGGTAAACATCGCCAAAATCAACTTGGGGGTCTAAACGTAGCATCTGAAGGCATTCATGCACGATTGTTGGCACAGGCAATCCCATGAGAAACCCAACGAGGGGACCGAAAATTAGTCCAGCAATGGCCATCAAGACAATAGCAGGGCGTTGGAGTTTCCACGCCAGCCATTGTGCGCCAATACCTAGCGCCCCAATGAGCGCTATTTTGAACGGAAGTGTAGACCCTTCGTGGTGCGCATCAGCGC
>CAZNXP010000280.1:0-2756 GCA_964576955.1 uncultured Algimonas sp. | reverse complement strand
CGAAATCGCCGTGAATAACGCCCGCACATTGCGGGGCTTTCCATCCGGTTTGGAAGGTCCAAGCTCTTGCTTCTTTTGGGCCGACTGTGAAATAAGTCCGTAGGTCCAGCAAAGCATAGCCTTTTTGGATGAGGCGGTTTAACCCTGGCTCACTCAGGCCAATTGCGTCTAAATATTCGGCTTGTTCTTCATCTTCCAAAACCGCCATTTCGGATTCGATTTGAGCAGAAATGATAACGGCTTGCGCGCCTTCGGACTCGGCATGGGCGATAACTTTCGCCGAGAAATCATTGCCTGTTGCGGCGCTATCTTCATCAACATTGGCGACATAAAGCACAGGTTTTGAGGTGAGGAGTTGAAGCATTTTCCAAGCTTTTTTATCCTCCTCATCTATTTCAACTGTCCGTGCAGGTTTGCCGTCCTCTAGCGCCGCAATCGCGAGTTCTATTAATCGCATGGTTTGGAGCGCATCAGCATCTTTTTGTTTCAGCTTTTTCTCCAGCCCCGGTTTGCGCTTCTCCAGACTTTCGAGGTCGGCGAGCATGAGCTCTGTTTCAATGGTTTCGAAATCGCTCATAGGGTCAATGCGGCCATCGACATGGGTGATGTCCTCATCTTCGAAACAGCGCAGCACATAGATAATAGCGTCCGTCTCGCGAATATTGGCGAGGAATTGATTTCCCATACCTTCGCCTTGCGACGCGCCTTTGACGAGCCCTGCAATATCGACGAAATTCATCCGCGCAGGAATAATTTGGGCAGAGCCGCCAATTTTGGCAATCGTGTCAAGGCGGTGCTCTGGCACAGCCACATCGCCCACATTGGGCTCGATTGTGCAGAACGGATAATTCGCTGCTTGCGCATTGGCTGTTTTCGTCAGCGCATTGAACAAGGTGGATTTGCCAACGTTAGGCAGACCAACAATACCGCATTTGAAACCCATGGCGGGACTCCGAAATAAACTTTTGAACTTGCGCGGCTCTTTTCAGTCTCGCTGCTTAGCGTCAAGACCTAAGGGGCAGTGAACTACGTCAATTTGTCCCATGTCCAAGCCGCTTTTTTGATTGTAGCCAGAGATTGTATGACACCAGAAACACTCATTTCTGAATATTTGTCTTTGCGGGTTTGGTTACAGCGCATTGTACTGCCCATTATGGTCTGCCTACTCGTCTTCCTTTATGTCTATGCGGCTCTTTATGACGCACCTGGGCATAGAGATCATACGGCGACGATTATTGGATTTTTTGCCTTTTATTATGTCCTGATCCGGGGCGGTCATATGATTATGATCCGCTCTCTACATCACGAGTTGATGAAAAAATATGAGATAGAATATCGTTATGAACTTGCGGCTGTCTCGCCCATTTTATTCCGGCGAAAAACAATCGGTTTTACCCTCGCGAAAATCAAACGCCATATCCATGAAGAGGCCGAACGGCTCAATAGCACGCGCTCACAAACTGAACGGCATTTATAGGTTTTGTGCCAAAAACATTTTGTTAACCTTTCTTGAATTTAAGACTTCATTAGTTTTATTTGCTGCCATTAATTTAAATTTTTTCTCCCTATGATTGTATTCGGGCGCGTCATTGGGGATAGAATGATGCTTTGGTGCAAACAAACAACAGGTTATTTGAAGAATGAGTCGGGTCAAGTTGCTGTAATAACAGCTATAGCTGCGATTCCTTTACTCTTAGGTGTGTCTCTCGCGATAGATTCACATGTTTCAGATAGAGCGCGTGTAAGAATGCAAGCCGCGTTGGATAATGCGGCAATCGCGGCGATTTCAAATCAAACAATAACGGTTGCCGAAAGAACGGACAACGCGGAAACGAGATTTTTCGCAAATATGTCCGAAGGCGAACAGGTAAAATTCAGGGCTAAATCGTCTGAGCGCCGGATTGACGTAGAAGGTTCGGTCGTGGTTGATCGGCTGCTAGGCGGCATAATTGGGGAAGACACGGTTCAGATAAATGCCAGTTCCGCAGCGGAAGTTGTGAAAGGGTCAACGGTGTGCATGCTGGCATTAGACCCAAATTCAAATAGATCATTTGAAGTGACAACAGGGGCGAAGCTGCAAGCTAATTGTGCTGTGCAGGTGAATTCTGTTGAGAAACAGGCGTCTATTGTTGATCACGGCGGAGTGGCGAGCGCCGAGAGTTTTTGTATTGGCGGCGGTGCGTTTGGGGAGCACGAACCTTTTGTGAATACTGAATGTGCGACGTTAGATGACCCTTATAAATTTATGAAAATCGACACGCCATCAGAGCCGTGTAAAGATCAAGCTGTATTGGATGCTTTGCTTCAGGATTGGCGTTCGGGGCGCGATGCGGTTGATACACATAATGCCTCGCAAGATATTCAGGTGGAGCAAGCGAAGGAGGGGGGTTACGACTTCGTACCCACTTATTTTGAGAAAAATAGTCTGACGCCGGGCAATTACTGTGAAGGGCTCAAATTAAACGCCCATGAGTTATCCTTAGACCCGGGTGTCTATCATATCACAGGTGGTGAACTCATCTTTGGAGGCGGGGCCGAGGTTGGCGGCGAAGATATTACCTTCGTCCTGCATGATAATGTGAGCGTAGAAATTCGAGACGGCTCTATGTTGAATATTAAGAGCCCAACTTCGGGACCATTTGAGGGCCTTGTCATCGCGCAAAGCCTCGAGGATAAATCGATAACAAATCCAACTTATCCCAATGTTGATTCGATGATAACCAATGATTCAATGTTGAACTTGTTAGGCACTATCT
>CAZNXP010000279.1:0-2760 GCA_964576955.1 uncultured Algimonas sp. | reverse complement strand
TGGCGTCTTCTGACATATGCAGCAAAAGCTCCATTCGGCTCATCCGTTCTCGGGGGCGTTTCGCATTTTGCAGAATTTCCATACCGTAAAAATGAGCCAATGACATTGGCACTGAGTCTGCAGAGGATTTATAATCCCAGTCCCGCAAGAGCTCGATGGCCTCCCGCAAATCAGGATCGCCATTTGACGCGTCATAGGCCGACACCAAGCTCGGAATTAATACCTCAAAAGCTGGAAGCGCGGGATTATAAGCGAGATCAATTAAGTCCTGCATGGAGACATCATTCACGTCTTCCAATAAACGAACGGCATGGACGCCTCTGAAATTCTCCTTATCTGGGGCCATATAAGCGGGATAATTATCGGCCTTGGGGCTATATTTCCCTGCCGCCGTGAAGGGCGTTGAATTTGCGTTTTGTATCCAGCCCCCAGCTGGGTTTGTAATGGTGATGACCTCGTCAACTTCGTGGACGCCGTTCCAATCGGTGCGCGGGTCGCTGCCGTCAACTGGACGTGAATAATCAAAACTTGGGTCGCGTTTCGGAACAAAATTACCGTGGTAGTAAGCAATGGTTCCGTCTTTATCGGCATAGACCGTGTTATTCGAAGAATTAGTTCGAATATCCATCATCCGTCGAAATTCAGAATGGTCTTTGGTTTTGCTCCTCTGAAAGCTCTGTTGCAGCGCATTCACAGGGTCCCAATTGATTTTTGTTGCCACCCATTTGCCGTCAGAATTCACATGGGTAATAGGACCATGATGGGTTCGGTAAATTGGGAAAACGCGCTCCGAAACCTCGGCGCCATCGCGATATTTCAGCGTAACAGTTCCAACATCTAATGGCCGAACCTCTTTGCCGTAGCGGTAAAATAACTCTCCATTTTTTCTTTTGAAAACATCTTCCTCAAATTGGTCAATAAAATCGACATAGGTCGAGGTGTGCATCCACCCATTATATTCTGAAAACCCCTGATAGACAAAGAACTGCCCCCATGTCACCGCGCCGTAAGCGTTGAGACCTTCCTCACTGACGACGTGAATTTCAGGGCGGAAATAAAAGCTGGTATGCGGGTTAATCAGCAGTAGCGCATTTCCGCTTTCGGTTAGATTACCAGATAGCGCTATCCCATTGGAACCTTTGGGTTCTTTGAGAAATAATTTCTTATCTTCGGCCTCAGATAGCGTCGGCGCGGCGGGTATATCGCCGCCGTAAAAAGCTCTAATTCCAGCCAATGGAATTTGCTCAATATCGCCGCCAATTGAGCCTTCTGAGAAGAACATCGGCATCCAAGGTTCAAACCGCGTCAGCAGCCGAGGCGTAACCTCAGGATAATCAGCAAGGTAATCATTTAGGCCCGCCGCCCATGCATCACAGAGCGCTTTTAAGTCTTCGGGCGCAGACGCATAAGCAGCCTTAGCTTCATCTAAACTCATATAAAGCCGCGCGCGTAAATCCGAAAACAAAGCCGCCTCGCCTTCGACTTCCGCGAGGCGTCCTGTCGCCCAAATATAATTACGTTCAATGCGCGGAAAATCATCCTCCGCCTGCGCATAAATCATACCGTAAACGGCGTCCGCATCTGTTTTGCCATAGATGTGGGGGATGCCGAAATCATCGCGAATTATTTCGGCGGTATAGCCTATCGATGTCTCGGCAGGCGTGTCGACGCAACTTGAAAGAAACCCGCCCGCAAGCATCGCCGCAAGCACAAAACGATATGACATAAAACCCTCCAATTGCCCTGCATGCTAACAAAGACATTTAATCAGGGCTCGTCAAGGATAGCGAGTTCAACAATTAAATGATTTAAGGGCCTTTCGACGCATTGATGAGGTCTAAAAGCTTGTCTCTCTCGGACTCTGCAATCCCGCGTTCTTTTCGAATACCGCTTTGTACGGATAAATATGTCTCGCGCGCCAATTCGCAGGTCTCTGTGACGGAGTTTTCTCCGGTAAACGACCCCGTATAGCGGATTTTGAAAAATTCCTTTTCGAACATTTCCTCGACGATAACGAGTGTCATGTCCTCGGCCTGCGTATATACGGCGCTCGGCGAAACGGTTAAATTGACCTCATTCAACGTATTTTGCCCCGAGAGAATACCTGAAAATCCGGATAAAATTGCCGCCTGATCAATACTTGCCGACGCACAAGCCTGCGATAAATCCTCATCATGAGCATAGCCTTGGGGTAAAAACCTCTGATCAACGGCGATTTTAGCGGCTTGAAAAATCTGGCCTAAATTATCATTTGGGAATTCACTCAAATAGAGCGTAAATAGGCGGCCATCTCCCGAATAGGTACAACTTACGTCGGTCCCGCTATCACTGTAAACTTGGGTATGAAGGCGGGGCATACCATCAATATTGGCCGGACAACTGAGCCCCATCACTTTATGGAAAGAAGACCCGTCCGCCCTTTCCGCGAAACCCGTATAAACAAGTTCCCCGAGATCTTCGGGAGGCGGCGTAGTTGAGCAGGCCGACAGAGTCAGTGCCAGTGCAGCGCAAAATAGCAGGTTTTTACGTCTCGTCTTGGTCTGTCCCATTCGGTTCTGCTCCGCCGCTTACCTCATCACTCTCTTCATCTTCTGTTTCTTCAATTCGGCCAACACTGACAACCCGTTCCGTATCTTTGACACGAATTACGGTGACGCCTCGGGCGCTGCGCGACACGATAGAGATGTTTCTGACGGGACAGCGGATCAATTGGCCGCCATCGGTAACGATCATGAGCTGATTATCCTCCTCAATCCGCAT
>CAZNXP010000278.1:0-2785 GCA_964576955.1 uncultured Algimonas sp. | reverse complement strand
ATGTCGATGAATTGAATAAGCATCTCGTTATCGACGGAATTTCCGCCGAAGAAATTGAGATTCTTTATGCGCAGCTCTCCGACATGGGCATTTCCGTCCATGATCAACGTGATGAGGAAACGCTCGGGCCGAAAACCCTTGCGCGGACGACGACAACTGCGGTTAAAGGCGGGAACTCTAAAGAAGAGCTAGACCGCACGGATGATCCCGTTCGGATGTACTTACGCGAAATGGGAGTTGTTGAACTTCTCTCCCGCGAAGGTGAAATCGCGATTGCGAAACGCATTGAGGCCGGCCGCGACACAATGATCAAAGGTCTATGCGAAAGCGCGCTGACTTTTGAAGCGATTATGGTGTGGCGCGAAGAATTAGCGGAAGGTGAAATTCTCCTGCGCGATATCATTGATTTGGACGGCACCTATAACCGTTCCATTGGTAATATTCAGGAAGACCGTTCGGCCCTAGCTGTTCGCCGCGAAAAGATTGAAAAGGGCGAGCTTGAAAAAGAAGAAGGCGATTTGGAATCCCTCGCGGAAGAACGCCGCACGAAACTTCCCGAGCGCACTTATAAGCCAGGTGAAAAGCCCATCGAAGATGACGATGAGGATGAAGATGATAAGACAAATCTCAGCATGGCCGGCATGGAAGCTGCTTTGCGTGATGATATCATGGAAAAGCTGGACCGGATTTCGGAAAATTTCGGACGGTTCCAGAAGCTTCAACAAATGCTCATTCGGGCGCGTCTGTCTGGCAAGAAAATGCGCAAGCCGCAGGCCGAAGAATATGACGCCATCCAAGAGCAGATTATTGTCGAGATTAAAGACCTACAGCTCAATAATGCGCGTATCGAAGCTCTGATTGATCAGCTCTATACGATTAACCGCCGCTTTATCTCTCTCGAAGGTAAATTGATGCGCCTCGCGGATGGGAATGGCGTACCGCGCTCTGACTTCCTTGAAGTCTATTTGGGCAGTGAACTTAATCCGACTTGGACGGAAGATCTTGTTGGCCGCTCCGAGGCATGGGATCGTTTCCTAAAGCGTGAATCGCGTTCTATCGATAAAATCCGCACAGAAATTGGCGGATTGGCGCAAGAGACAGGCGTGCCGGTAGATGAGTTCCGCCGCATTGTCCAAAAAGTCCAAAAAGGTGAGCGCGAAGCTCGTCAGGCGAAAAAGGAAATGGTGGAAGCCAATCTGCGCCTCGTGATTTCTATTGCGAAGAAATATACAAATCGCGGTTTGCAATTCCTCGACCTCATTCAAGAGGGCAATATTGGTCTCATGAAAGCGGTTGATAAATTTGAATATCGCCGCGGCTATAAATTCTCGACCTATGCGACATGGTGGATCCGTCAGGCCATTACGCGCTCTATCGCGGACCAAGCGCGGACCATTCGTATTCCGGTGCATATGATTGAGACGATCAATAAAATCGTACGGACCTCCCGCCAAATTCTTCATGAAATTGGCCGTGAGCCCACACCAGAAGAACTTGCTGCGAAGCTCTCCATGCCGCTTGAAAAAGTGCGTAAGGTTATGAAAATCGCCAAAGAGCCTATCTCTCTGGAAACGCCAATTGGTGATGAAGAAGACAGCCAGCTCGGTGACTTCATCGAAGACAGCAATGCTATCCTGCCGATTGAGGCGGCGATTCAATCGAACCTGCGTGAGACCACAACCCGCGTGCTGGCGTCACTAACCCCCCGCGAAGAACGCGTTCTGCGTATGCGTTTTGGTATCGGGATGAATACCGACCATACGCTCGAAGAAGTCGGTCAGCAATTCTCAGTCACCCGCGAACGGATTCGGCAGATTGAAGCGAAAGCCCTGCGGAAGCTGAAACATCCGAGCCGAAGCCGCAAGCTGCGGAGTTTCTTGGATCAGTAAATGGGTCTTCGATTTGGGATAATTATTGGACTCTTGGGGTGTTCAATTTTGCCTGATTTTGCTCAGGCAAAAAATTATTCTAAGTTAAAAACACCGGCGATAGCTGATGATGAATTTCGACCGGGGGACGGAAAGGCTATTCAAGACGATATTATTTTAAACCAGTCTTTGATTGCGCCATCAACAGTTTACCTACAGGCACCATTTTTCTTGCAAATTAGAAAATCAGGAAATGCTCGAGTGTCGATTGATTCGACAACAGCACTTTATACCGTAACTACAAAAAAAGGCCTTAACGTCCATTGTACTTATGATGACGCGTATTTTGTTTCACCGAAAATTGGAAAACCGATTGAAACACAAGTTTGCTTTATGGATGAAGACAACGACAATCGCTTTGAACGCATTTTTTTTAGTGAAAAGGGAAAGTTGGATATTCCAAAATTTGTTCATAATCTTTTGATAGAATGGAAAAAACCGTTTGATCCTGTCGGATATTCAAAGGGTGAAGCGTCGCCGAATGTAATTTTACCCAGCCGAATTAGGCTTGATAAAATCCGGGACAGTGAGTTAAATTTTGACATGGAATTCAAGTCAGAAGACGGTAATTGGCAGAGTTATGCTCGACAAACTATCATGGTTCCAACGGATGTAAAATTCCCTCAAGAAATTGATATATTTGGAGCTCGTGTCGAAATTTCTTCTGTCAAAGATGGTATGCTGGATTATAGAGTTAAATCTGGAGTTTTACAGGATTTAACTTTAGCGGTTTCAATTAAAATGTCGAGCAGTGGCGCCAAATTTATGGAATTTGTTGAGCCTATAAATTAGAGAGCCGTCATAATTATATTTGAAGTTATCTAGTTTGAATAACGAAAGCAGAACTAAAACAGTCA
>CAZNXP010000277.1:0-2791 GCA_964576955.1 uncultured Algimonas sp. | reverse complement strand
TGCCCTGAATATATTTACGCCGCTTTAGATTGCTTGTTGCGTGGGAGTTGTCGATTGGCCAGCAATTCCGCGATTTGTACCGTATTCAAGGCCGCGCCCTTACGGAGGTTATCAGACACGCACCAAAAGTTCAGCGTATTATCCTGCGTACTATCTTCACGTAGACGCGAAATATAAGTCGCATAATCACCGACGCATTCAACGGGCGTGACGTAAGCGGGATCATCATTGTCAGGATTATCGACAACCATGATACCTGGACTTTCCCGCAGCAATTCACGGGCGTCGTCTGCGCTGAGTTCATTTTCAAATTCGACATTGATGCTCTCGGCATGACCCACGAATGTCGGAACCCGCACACAAGTCGCGGAGACTTTGACATTTTTGTCGAGAATTTTCATCGTCTCGGCTTTCATCTTCCACTCTTCTTTCGTGTCGCCGCCGTCCATGAAGACGTCGATATGCGGGATAACATTGAAAGCAATTTGCTTTGTGAAATTGATCGGTTGGAAATGATCATTCGAGTAAATGCCTTTGGTTTGAAGCCAAAGCTCATCCATGTTTTTCTTCCCGCCGCCCGAGACGGATTGATAGGTCGAGACAACGACGCGTTTGATTGTCGCGCGGTCATGCAGCGGCTTAAGCGCAACAACCATTTGGATGGTTGAGCAATTCGGATTGGCGATGATCCCTTTTTTGAAATTCATGACTTCATCGGCATTTACCTCTGGCACGATAAGCGGGACATCAGGGTCCATACGCCAGGCCGAAGAGTTATCGATGACAACGCAGCCAGCGGCGGCAATCTTTGGTGACCATTTTTTGGACACGTCGCCGCCTGCACTCATCAAGGCGATATCGACGCTTGTGAAATCGAATGTCTCGAGATTTTCACATTTGATATCTTGGTCGCCATAGCTGACTTCGCGGCCAACGGATTTACGGCTGGCGAGCGCGTGAACCGCATCAACATGCAAATCGCTCTCGGCCAAAATCGTGAGCATTTCGGTCCCGACATTGCCTGTGGCACCTACGACAGCGAAACGATAGCCCATGATAATCTCCAAGTGAGCGGTTAATTAAAGCGTGCGGCCCATACGCTAGAGCCGCGCAAATCGCAAGGGCCTAGCGCTTAGCTTTGAGCCGCAATCCAACGGCCAGCGCGATAAAGGCGACAAAGGCAAATCCTGCGACCTCCATTTTGGTAAATCCGAAGAGCCAAGGCGTTGTCCAGCCTTCCATGCCGTCGACGCCTTGCGGGACGCCGTTCATCATAATCGCGCCCAGCAACACGGCCAGAAGCGCAAACACGCCCATCAGCGCGAACATCGCATTGTAGAAGCGTTGGTCAGAGGCCCGCTGCGCAGCTTTTCGCGCTTGTACGCGCTGATAGCGCGAGGCGCGGCGCACCCGCCTCTCCCCTTGGACTTCGGAGGCTTGAGGCTGTTCTGCGGTTGTCGTGTCAATGTCAGACATGACAGAACCCTAACATGGCGAAATTGAAAATCCATGCTAAAGGCTCAGTATGAGACACTTCGCCTTAATCACACTTGCTTGTCTTTTGCCCTTTTCCGCCACAGCTTTAGGGCCGGATGAGCTCTACCCTGACGTTGAGCATAGCGAGCCAATTTCTGAGGCGCAGTTACGCGCCGCCTTCACGGGGAAGACCCATGTCGGGAGCTATAATTTCCTCAACCGCGACATCACGACATTCGCTTTTGAGGAAACCACGGCAGAAGACGGTAAAATCCGCCACATTCAGCAAGGCATTCTCGATACGGGCAAATGGGAGATTAAGGAGAATATCATCTGCTATGATTATGATGATCCGACACTCCGCCAAGCTTGCTTCCACATGTATCTGCGCGGCAATTGTTATTATCACTATCAAGTGAGCGTTGAAGGCTTAGCTAAATTTGGCTTCACGGCCCGAAGCGTCATTAAAGGTCAACGTGCAGATTGTGAGCCAAGCTATGTTTAGATCTATATTCGCCCTTATCCTCTCTGTCGGATTTAGCGCAGCGGCAGTCGCCCAAACGCAAGATACGGATATTCGCCCGCAAGCTAATCAACTTATCGGTAAAGAGATTAAGTCCGTCTTCTCTGACGTGACAATGGACGGCGCCTATAATTTTGGCCGAAATGGAAAAGCCCAATCCTTCTATATTCAGAAACACAATCCCGACGGAACACTAACATATGAAGAAGACGGCGAGGTTGACCCTGGACGCTGGTTTGTCCGCAAAGACGCGCTCTGCTTCACCTATCCGTCTAACAGGCTTTCTGGCGGTTGCTTCCGCGTCTACCAAGTCAAGAATTGCTATTATTTCTATTCCACGTCCCGCCGCCAAGTTCCCGGCGAGAATGGCCAGCCCTATTGGACCGCTCGCGCGGTCAGAAAAGGCGAACGCGCCGGATGTGAACGACCAATTAGTTAGCCTACTGCAAAACCGCAAAGCTGCCCTTTATTTTTAGGACGGATTTGTCCACTATCACGCCATGCGAATAGAACCTCACACCTTAGGCAGTGGACAACGTGCCCCGCTTGGATTGGCACTTGGCGGCGGTGTCGCCCGCGGATGGGCCCATATCGGCGCGATGCGCGCGTTGATTGAGGCAGGGATAAAGCCTGACATTATTGCGGGGACCTCTATCGGCGCAATCGTTGGAGCGGCCTATCTTTCTGGGAAATTGGACGTCCTCGAAAAATGGGCGCGCTCGCTCACGCAGCGCAAAATCATGGGATATATGGATGTGCGTTGGGGTGGGTCTGGCCTGCTGCGTGGTGACC
>CAZNXP010000276.1:0-2794 GCA_964576955.1 uncultured Algimonas sp. | reverse complement strand
AGGTGATGTCGCTGCGTGACGGCACCAAGAAGATGTCAAAATCTGACCCGTCTGACGCGTCTCGGATTAATCTCACAGATAGCGCCGATCAAATTGCGAAGAAAATCCGCAAAGCGAAAACGGATGTCGGCTCTGTACCGTCTAATGCCGAAGAGATGGAAGGCCGTCCTGATATTGCCAATCTCATCGGGATTTACGCGGCGCTCTCGGACCGCTCGCAGGCGGATATTATGGCGGAGCATGGCGGCGGACAATTTGGCCCGTTCAAAGCGGCCCTCGCAGACGTCGCGGTCGAGACCTTGCGCCCCGTCACGGAATCGATGAACCGCTATCTCGCAGCGCCAGATGAGATTGATGCGATTTTGGCGAAAGCAGGCGAAGATGCGGCGGCGATAGCCGACCCTATTGTCGCGGATGTGCGAAAAATTATCGGGTTCAGAGGAAGCTAATATGCGCTGTCTCTTCATTACATTTGCGGCATTGTCATTGATTGGCTGCGGCGGAGGGCATTCCCATTCTGGCGAAGGCATTGAAATTTCTAATGCTCGCATCAATCCCCCGCTTCCCGGGCAAACGACGGGCGTCGCCTTTCTGCGTCTGGACAATTTTGGCGAGGATGACCGGCTCTTGGCTGTCAGCTCGCCCGTCAGCGGACGGATTGAGCTACACACACATTTAAATGATGCCGGCATTATGAAAATGCGCCGCGTGGGCGGCATTGCCTTGCCGCACGGTAAAGCGGTTGAGCTTAAACCCGGCGGGTTTCATATCATGTTATTTGAAACCAGCGCCGCCCTCGGCGATGACGCCGTGCTGACGCTAGATTTCGAAAAAGCCGAAGACCTCACCGTCGTCGCGCCTATCATTTTGCGCGGTGAGGCTGATGCTGGCAGTCATTCGAAAGCTTCAGATCATGGTAGTCATAGCGGGCATTAGGGATTCGCATCTTGCGCGGCGGGAATAAAAACTTCCAGAAAATCGAAGGCGGCGCTCGCGAAGTCAGAAAAATTTTCAGTACGCCGATTTATAGAAATCGCCAGCGTCATATTATGCTCAGGGATAATCATTAGCCAACATTGCGCGCCTTTTGAAACGCCGCCGTGATTGAGATGTTCTACCTCGCCCACGCCGTCAATCGTCCACGTTTTTCGCCGAAATCCGAGGGCATAATCTTGGTCATTTGAAATCGGAAGCGGAGTCCAAAAGACCTCTCTGATATGGGCGGGAATGAAGTCATCATTCAGCCATGCCGCGCCTAAAATCGCGAGGTCCGAAGGCGTTGCGGCATAACCGCCTGCCGCGAGTTTATGGCTTAAATCAACGGACCGCCAAGGCTTCACTTTGCTGCCTTTGGTTTGATAGAACACCGCTTTTTGAGGGACATCATGTGCGGGTTGGAGGGCGTTTAAATTATTTGGCGCGAAGACGCGGGATGACATGAGGGCGTTGAATGGCTCATTCGCTGCCGCCTCCATGACAGCGCTCAGCAGGATATTATCATAGCCAGAATAGTGAAATTGCGTGTCCGCCTCATATAATAAATCTGCGCCGTCAAAGACGGAAAGCGAAATTTTCGGGTCCTCAAAATGATGCCGTAGAGCCAGGCTGTGATAAAGCCCGACCCAATCATTATTTTCTTCATAGGCGGGCAGGCCCGCCGTGTGAGAGATGAGCTGGCGTGGTGTAAGTTCATTCCAGTCTGGATTTGGCAGGTCTTTGGCATAGGTAGAAATCGGCGCATCTAAATTCATCGCGCCTTCCGCGACTAATCGCGCCAGCCCCGTCGCCATGACGGCTTTTGAGGTGGAGCCAATTCGGTAAATTGTCTCATGGCTCGCAGCTTTATTCTGCGAGACATTTTCCCAGCCCACCGCATTGGCCCAGACAAGCTCTCCATTGACGCTGATGGCAGCAGAGAGGCTCGGGGCTCCAATTTTAGCGCGCCGCGTCTCTAATATCTCAGTCCCTTTTTCGCCAGCCTCTATATAGGCGGGTTTGACATGGCTGGTTCCAATTGGCGCTTCAGCGGGGAGCTCTACCCATCCCCAAGGCAAGCGCACCGTTTCATATTGGTTGGATAGAAATCCGTATATAGGCCATAAAATCCAAGCGAGCCCCGCAAAGATTAGGGCGAGGACGTAGAAGCGTTTTCGTTTTAATCGCGTCATATGTTTTCGTAATGCGGGTAAGTTTTAGTCTTTTGCAAGCGAAGAGTTTCTCGTTTCTTTCACATGTGGCCCAATCACCTCAATCTTATTGGTCCAAATAATCCCGCTGAAATTTTTATGAATGGCGTCTAGCTGCTCCAAACTATCAATGGCGGGTTCCGAGCGGGCTTTTGTGTGCGGCCCCATAAGAATGACCCCGCTTTCATATTTATTCATGCGCCTTTTGAAGCGCGCTGGCCAACCCCACATCAAATGGGCGTAATTTTCAGGGACGGGGACTAAGCTATTTCGGCAGGCTTTCGGGACATATCCGCTCCATCCTACAGCTACATAGGTCGTGAGACAGTTTTTAACTTGCCGCTTTCCCATTGTCTTTAAATTCGGATTTTCTTGTCGCGCGGCATTAATCGGGTTTTGATGTCCGTAAACACCGACCAAATTGTCGCTCCAATCTCGTGCGGATAAATATTGCATGAGCAGCCGCCCCTCATCAGAAGAGCGGCTTTTGAAATTTATTAGAAAATGTGTTGTCGGAAACCTGTTGATGACATCGCTCAGCATCGGCATTTGTCCGACATGTTTTCCGCGAAATGGAAAGCTTTTTCCGCTGTCAAAACTATAGCCAT
>CAZNXP010000275.1:0-2803 GCA_964576955.1 uncultured Algimonas sp. | reverse complement strand
TTTGAATATGGAGATTATAATACGCAGGCCCTTGAGGCGGATAGCGGCTTATTTGCGAGCGATGCGAAAGCGCTTATTTTATCTGCGAATTACAGTTTTGATTGAACCAATTGGACGGCTCAACCGACTTAAGTTTTGGAAGGTATGACTATGACTAAGACTTTTGCACATTTATTCCTCTTGGGAGCCATGGCCGTCGGGGCTTGCCAAACGACTTCACCTGCAAGTGAGCCAAACCAAACAGTAGCGGCGGACAGTCAGGAACTCATAAATGCGACTGAGGTTTTCGCCGTGGTCAATACGCAGGTAAATGCGGTCGATCTTGAGCATAAAGCTGCAGAATGGGGATATAGCCTCAAGCACAAAGAAAAATTAGAGGGGCTAGATATATTCATCATGACCTTCGAATGCCCGCCCGGAATTAACCCGCATGATGCCGTTGTGGAGCTGGAAAGATTACAGTCGAATTCGACGGTCAGTGTGAACCATAAATATAGTCTGCAAACGGCGGAATCTACGCCAGAGCATTCGGGTGAGAATTATGCGGATAGCCTTATTCGCTGGCCAGAAACAGGCTGTCAGGCGAAAGTGCCGATTGGTATTATCGACGGGGGCGTCTCAGACGCGTTTTTGCAGCGTCATAAAAACCGGGTGACCTTTAAGTCTTTTATTGAAGGTGAGCCCCCGCAAGCCGCCATTCATCATGGTACTGCGATTGCCTCGATTTTGGTTGATCAAAATCGGCTTAGTCAAGGTGAGTATTTTATCGCCTCTGTCGTCGCGCAAGATGAAAATGGCGAGCAATATTCGGGGGTCTATCCCATGTTAAAGGCACTAAACTGGATGGTAGAAAATGAAGTGAAGCTCGTAAATGTAAGCCTTGCTGGTCCTAAAAATAAAACCTTACAACGCGCGATACAGCGCGCATCGGACAAAGGAATGATCGTTGTCGCGGCTGTCGGAAATAATGGCAAAGATGCAACGCCCCAATACCCCGCCGCTTTTGAAAATGTCATTGCAGCCACAGCGGTTAATATTGACGGGGAAGTTTACCCGTCTGCGGTTCAGGGCGAGCATGTAGATTTCGCGGCGCCGGGCGTGGAAATTCATATTCCGGGGCAGGGCGGGGGGCGCTATGTATCAGGTACTTCTATCGCGGCGCCCTTCGTTACTGCCACCATTGCGTCCCATGCACATGAAGGGCGAGATTTTTCCGTTGCGGATGTCACTAAATATCTCTCGCAGTCATCACGGGATTTAGGCCCTAATGGCGTCGATCCGATTTATGGTCATGGGCTAATTTCGGCGAAAGAAAATTGCTCATTTTAAGCCAAAGACTCTCAGCCAATTTTGGCTAATCCAATCCCGCTAAGACGCTCTGTGCAGCGGCATCGAATATAGAATTATCATGGCTGGATGCACTAATAACCATCGCGCCAGATAAAAGAGATAGGGCGGTTTTCGCATGATTGGCAGGGCTAGCTTTACCTAAGGCTTCATATTGCTGGGTGAGCCAGCCAATATTCTGGTCAAAGAAGCTTTTTATTTCAACATTCACGCGGTCAGGCAAACCTTCAGATTCTGCGCCTAAAACGGCGCAGAGGCAGACGAGGCGCCGCTGTTTTAAGGCGGTGGAATAAATATCGACGAAAGCTTTAATACGGGCTTCGGGGGTGGGCTCGCGAGAGGAAATGTCATGAAGCGCGCCAGAGAAATTCTTTGAATAGCGCCTTGTTAAAGCCGCCCCAAGATCTTCTTTCTTAGGGAAATGATAATGCAGGCTCGCGCTCTTAATGCCCATCTCCGCCGCAATATCACGATAGCTCACAGCGTTATATCCAGTTTGCCGCATGCGGCGTTCCGCAATGTCTAATATCTGTGTCGCGCTATCCATTGTCCGGAATCAACTTTCTGTGTTTCGCAGCTCTAAGCATATTTTTTTCTTGAAGTTTACACTTATTATTGTATCTACCTATCAGTAGATAGATGGTAGTGCAACTGAAAGAATTGATGTGCATTTAAATGCTGATTTTTCAAAAGCTGTCGTGATCGACACGGCGCAATTGCCTTGGGAAGATTCTCCCATGGCGGGTGTGCAGCGCCGTAAGCTTGACCGAATTGGCGATGAGGTTGCCCGCGCGACCTCTCTCGTCAAATATGCGCCGAAATCCTATTTCAGCCCGCATATCCATGGCGGCGGTGAGGAAATTTTCGTGATTGATGGCGTGTTCTCGGATGAGCATGGCGATTATCCAGCCGGCACTTATATCCGCAATCCGATTGGCACGACCCATAAGCCGCATAGTGAAGACGGCTGTATTATCTTTGTGAAGCTGCACCAATTTGACAAAAACGATACGAAACAATTTTCTGTAAATACGCGGCAAGCCGAGTTCTTACCGGGAAGCGCGCCGGGCCTCATGGTCCTCCCTCTCCATAGTTTTGAAGGGGAGAGCTGCGCGCTAGTGCGCTGGGCGCCAAAGACCAAATTTAATCCGCATCAACATTGGGGCGGCGAAGAAATTTATGTGCTGGAAGGCACGTTTTCTGACGAATACGGAGATTACCCAGCGGGCACGTGGCTTCGCTCTCCTCACTTGTCAAAACATCATCCTTACTCTGAAGAGGGCTGTCTTATCTATGTGAAGACGGGCCATCTCCCAGAGCAATGAACCCCCAGTTTCCTCTATCCACAACTCCCTGAAAGGACATATTATGATTGGATATACTACAATTGGCGTCAAAGATATTGAGGCCGCAAAGAAGTTTTATACTGAGCTATTCGACGCAGAAGTTCTTGTTG
>CAZNXP010000274.1:0-2853 GCA_964576955.1 uncultured Algimonas sp. | reverse complement strand
AAGGGAGAGCGTCGAGAAATCACGTCACGGAAGGGACGCGCGCAAAAGGGGATTAGGCAGAATCGGTTGAACGAAACCTGAATAGTTTCAAAGAGATGATGACAAAGCGTTCATGTTTAAACCACCCTTTCAACCTTATATGGCCATATTTCACTGCAACTGTTTTGTTTCATTCAAACGTCAAACGGTTTAACGCGCGCTCATGTCAAAGCTCATCAACCAACCCAGCTATTCTACGCGGCCGACCTTACGGGTCGATTTACAGCAGATTCGCGCGAATTATGAAGCGCTGAAAGCGCGTGTGGGCGCGGCAAAAATCGGCGCCTCCGTCAAAGCTGATGCCTATGGTCTCGGCGCGGTCCCCGTGGCCAAGGCGCTTTACGGCGCAGGTTGCCGTATTTTCTTTGTCGCGACAGCCGGCGAAGGAAAAATGCTCCGCGACGGAGTTGGTCCCAATTCCGCCATTTATGTTCTCAACGGCCCAGCGCCGCGCGATAAGGGTGTGTTGCTCGGCGCAAAGATAAAACCCGTCATCAATTCGCTAGAACAAGCCCGCTATTGGGCGAGTATTGCGCGCAGCGTCAATGAGCCGCCCTATACCGCTATTCACATTGACACAGGCATGAACCGCCTCGGGCTGAGCTTTGAAGACGCGGTGGAACTCGGCCGCGACAAATCGCTTTGGAAAGCGCTAAACCCTGAATGGGTCATGAGCCACCTCGCCTGCGCCTCTGATGCAAAGCACCCCATGAATAAAACGCAGCTTCAGCGCTTCCGCAAAGCTGCCGCCCAACTCCCTCTTACTCCGCTTTCGCTCGCAAATACGGCTGGGATTTACCTCGGCAAGCCTTATCACTTCCAAATGGTCCGTCCCGGCATTGGTCTTTATGGCGGCGTAGCAACGAATAAGCCCGGCCAAGAGGTCACCAAACCCGTCGCCACCCTCCTCGCGCCTATCTTGCAAGTGCGCTATGTGAAGGCCGGAGAGGCCTTGGGTTATAACGGCACCTATGTTGCGCCGCGTGATATGCGGCTTGCCATTGTCGGCGCAGGCTATGCGGACGGCGTGCCTGTCAATCAGAGCAATAAGGGCACAGCAATACTCCATGATGAGGAAGTCAATATTGTCGGCCGGGTCAGCATGGACCTGACGATGATTGACGCAACAGACGCGAAACTCTCCGTCGAAGTCGGCGGGGTCGTTGTCTTCCGCGGCAAGCATCTCGAAACCGAAGCCGATCAGTCAGAGACCATCAATTACGAACTCCTCAC
Organism: uncultured Algimonas sp.; assembly: GCA_964576955.1. Classification (GTDB taxonomy): domain Bacteria; phylum Pseudomonadota; class Alphaproteobacteria; order Caulobacterales; family Maricaulaceae; genus Litorimonas. The sequence goes on along the minus strand of CAZNXP010000274.1, from coordinate 1,581 downwards.
CCGTCTCGGACAACGCTGCCGCCGAGATTATTGGAAACCCAAGAATAAAGACGAGGGCGCGCCGAAAAAGGACTTCCGAAAGCGTTAGTTTACCGCGCCGCTACGGCATAGCGCGCGGACTCATTGCTCTTGTCCAAGTGAATATTAACGAAGATATTCGAATACATAGCTTTTCGGTTTCTTCTTACCTCCTCACTGCCGACCGCACTTGGCCAATTACTTAGCGTGACGATGAGGATATCTTGTTCTGGGAAAAACCGCATATGTTGGCCAAATATGCCTTCGGCGCCATAGATGCCGCTATGGAAAGTCCACCAAAGATAACCATAACCTGCTCTCTCATCGAAGGAGGTTTGCACAGAGGTCGCCTCTTCAACCCAATTTACAGGCACGACTGAGCGGCCATTAATTGTCCCGCCGTCCATTATAAATTGACCATATCGCGCAAAATCACGCAGACGTGCTGCGACACAACATCCCCCAATTTCTACGCCGTCTTCATTAAGCGCCCAAAGCGCATCAGCTTCCATCCCATAAGGTTTCCAAATCTTCTCAGACAAATATTCCGAGATAGAACGTCCCGTCGCCTTTTTCACAAGAATACCGGCGAGGTTCGCTTCTCCCGTATTATAATTGAATGTTTGTCCGGGAGGCGCTACGCGTTCGAGTTGGCTCATATAACTTATCGTCGAATCTCCCCCATCTGGGGCTTTATGGATGATAAATTGCGCAACATCTGATGAGGCTTTGTAATTTTCACTCCAGCCCACGCCCGTGGTCATCGTGATAAGGTGCTCAATTGTCACGCCGTCATAAACTGTGCCTTTAAGTTCTGGAATATATTGCACGAGCTGGCTTTGAACACTGTCTATATATCCGTCTTTGATAGCCATCCCAATCAAGGTCGAGGTCATGGATTTCGCGAGCGAGAAGCTGGACCAGCGCTTTTCCCTGTCTAAGCTGCGCGCATATTTCTCATAACGGATCTCGCCCTTTTCAAGGACAATCAGTCCGGCAATATGCTGTGTTTCAAAAAACGACTCCATTTCACCCTCATCGAATAAGAGCGGTTTGCCAACAGGCAAAGGCGACACTGTGCTACTCGCGGGAATGACAGCCACCTCGCTGTGTTTTTCCATCTGTGTAAACGCGCCCTCGCGCTTGTCCTGCGACCAAAACAGAACCCGATGATTATCCGGAATTGCCAGATATGTTTTGATAGTTTGGCAGCCTGTCAAAATGAAGAGAGCGGCCAGCGAAACTATAAAGCGCAGCAAATGAGCTTCGGCGTTTTTGATAGTCTTCAGCATGACAAACTCTCGGATTTTATCTGCGCCGTGATATAAGATGAGACAGAAACAGAAATCTCGAGACATTGCTAATCAAATTCACGGCCTCGTCAAATTAATTGTCTGATAAAACCATAGCTTATGATAAGGCATGAGATATCGCTCGCAGCCCATTCCTTTGAAAACGCGTTTTCAACTAGGACTACCGAAATTCATAATCGGGAGGTTAGGACCGCCCGTAGGATCAGCACTCACGATGGAGCACCAAAAGAAAAAAATGTTTTACGCAAGG
>CAZNXP010000273.1:0-2854 GCA_964576955.1 uncultured Algimonas sp. | reverse complement strand
CATTTCTCTAAGTAAAAACGCCTTTTCCCAAAAAATAAGAGGTGATGTAAATTGAGTTCACCAAAATATGCGTGGAAATTGAGGCGATGAGATTACGGTCTGTGAGGAGATAAATAACGCCTAAAATGAGTCCAGATATAATACTTACTAGAATCGTCTGGAGGCCTTTATCATAATGAAAACAGCCAAAAGCAATCGCTTGTAAAAATAAGGCAATTAGCCAAGGCGCAGCTCCACCTGAAAAGGCTGTCTCAAAGCGATTAAATAAGAACCCACGAGTCAAAATTTCTTCCCCAATGCCTGCACTTAGGAAGACGACAAAAATCATATAGGGGATATAGGTCGCTAAATTTCCTTCAAAAAAAGATATATAGGCGCTTGTAAAATCTTCAAATTCAAATCCAAACACGGGAGCCAAACCATATTTAATGACAGGATCTATCATAAGAATGACAAGGGTTCCGCCAAGAATATAGGAGATATTCTTAAAATTAAGCGGGAGTTTCTTGATGCCAATATCTCGCATCGAAACACCAGATTTTAAAAGCAATATGATGCACAAAATAGCAACTAAGGTGACAGCTTGCGCGGACGGAAGCCCCGTAGAGAAACCGGCCCGTCTCGCGAAGAAAGCAATCAACTCAAGTGTGGGAGGCAAGAGCGCAATAACCAACACCGCTTGCGCGAACATGATTATACGGGTCCGTTTGCTTACAACGTAATCCATATTTTGTTCAGCTGACATGGGTGGGCGTCCTTGGTCGATATTGCTTTAGATTACACCAGAAATTGGATGCCATTTCCAGTGACAAGGCGGCGCGAGTATGATTGGCGGAATTATGAGTGAGGGGAGAGTTAGCGGTTTCTCAGAAGTACATTGTTTGTCATAAGAGTTTTATGTCGGAACATGAAAAACAATCCTTACAAAAGAAAGCAATTGAGGCGTTGGATAAGATGGCTTCGGGGGACTGGCGATGCGGTGGTTGTGACGCCACGCATAATGGCTTGCCAGATTTATGTACGGATTATCCTGATGCTGCGGGTGTTCCAACGGTGCCTGAATTGAATTCCGCGCTGCGTGTGGATGAGAGTTTTTTATCTGAAGATTTCTGCATTTTGGATGGGAAGTATTTTTTTATTCGGACTGTCCTGATGTTCCCAATTAAAAATTACGACCATGAATTTGGTTTTGGAGTTTGGTCATCGCTATCGAAAGATAATTTTGAAATATACGTCGAGAATTTTGACGTAGGATTCGACGATGGCGTGGACTTAAACTGGACGAGCTGGTTTATGACAAATCTAAATTATTTCGGCCAAACTTTTTCAGTTAAAAGCTGGGTGAAACCACAGGCTAATCGACAGAGGCCGATTGTGTTTTTCGCAGATGAGGAACATCCCATATATCAATTACAAACGGATGGGATTGAACCAACGGAACTTCTGAAAATTTACGATTATTACGGATGTCGTCTTGCTGAGTGATGATTGGCGGAATTATGGGTGGACGTAATATTATGCCGTATCTCAAGGTGGCTGCGTCAGTTATAAAACAGCGTATTGGAATATGGTTGTATTGTGTTGGCTTCCAAATTAAAGTAGTCATTCATCGTAAAATTATAATCGAGATATGAATGAGACTGATAATTCCACTGGTGATTTTTCCGCTTCTTACTGTAACGGCTCAGGCTGCAGAAATTAGATTAGAATGCAGGAACTATGGAAGTATGGAAACCTTTGCGGAGAACCACGTAAAGCTTCGACCTGCCGAGACTGAAAAGCAAGTTCAAACCTGTTTAGCGACTGGGCAAAGCTATTCGCATATACAATATATTAGTTTTGATGATGAGAACTTGGCCGGGAAAGCCAAAATGTGGTCGAAACCTTGTTGGTCTGGCGAGACGCCCGCAACACAATTAAACATCGCCGTTTTGCCTGATCTGACAATGTCATTTTTGGATGAAAATAGGTCAGCTTTTAATGTGAATATGAAAACGAATAGAGGTGGTTATCGAAGCAATCGAGATTATTTGTGCGAGATTATTGATGCGTCTAAAACAGGCGTGGAATCTAACAGCCTAACGGAATACAAGAAGGCGGCAGACCAAAATGATGCTGAGGCCCAGTATGTTTTGGCTCAAAAATATCATTTCGAATGGGGCGTTCCTAAAGACCACTCAAAGGCAGAAAAATGGTATAGAAAAGCCGCAGAACAAGGGCATGCTAAAGCTCAGTATAATTTAGGGACCCTGTATTCTCGTGGGCAAGGTGTTTCCATAGATCACGCAGGGGCGGCAAAATGGTATCAGCAAGCCGCAAATCAAGGTCATGCCGAAGCTCAGTATAATTTAGGTTATGCGTATCAGATTGGAAGAGGCATCTCTGAGAATAAATCGGAAGCCGCAAAATGGTATCAGCAAGCCGCGGAACAAGGGCATATAAATGCTCAAGTTTCCTTGAGCCGCCTCTATTTTCTTGGTGAAGGACTTACAAAAAACGACACAGAGGGCTTAAATTGGTTACGTAAGGCGGCGGAGCAAGGACATGCGGATTCTCAGCATGTTTTAGGGGGCAGATATTACCGAGGGAGAGGCGTTCCTCAAAACGATGCCGAGGCTTTTAAATGGTATCGGAAAGCAGCAGTACAGGGTTACGCCAAATCCCAATATAGTACTGGTTTTATGTATGCTCAGGGGAGAGGTGTGCCAGAAGATCTAAACGAGGCTTTAAAATGGCACCGTAGAGCGGCAGATCAGGGCTATGAGCCCTCCATAACAACTCTCAAAAAAATAGGGTTGTATCCGTAATAAAGCTGACCCGACTATATGGTCTATACGCATGCTACACTTGACAC
>CAZNXP010000272.1:0-2871 GCA_964576955.1 uncultured Algimonas sp. | reverse complement strand
GCGGCGCAAAATATGTTGTCAGCACAATGTGTATCGGCGGCGGCATGGGCGCAGCAGGGTTGTTTGAAGTCGCGTAACGATCTGCGCACTCACGCAGAAAAATCGATTGAAAATCGATTTTAGTGAAGCGCCGTGACTGAAAGTCACGGATGGCTGCAAAGCAGCCTAGCGGATAAATTAACAGGAATAGAAAATGTCATCAGTAGAATTTAACAACCGCGTCGCCATTGTGACGGGTGCGGGCGGCGGGCTTGGCCGCTCACATGCGCTTGCTCTGGCTGCGCGCGGCGTCAAAGTTGTCGTCAATGATCTTGGCGGCGCTGTCGACGGTACGGGCGGGTCTGAGACCATGGCGGAGCAAGTCGTGGCCGAGATTATCGCAGCGGGCGGTGAGGCCATTGCGAATGGCGCGAATGTTACAAATGAAGATGAAGTCCAAGCCATGGTGGATGAAGCCATCGCGAAATGGGGCAAGGTCGACATCCTCGTCAATAATGCGGGCATCTTGCGGGATAAATCCTTCTCCAAAATGACCCTCGCTGATTGGGATTTAGTCGTGGCCGTTCACCTGAAAGGGTCTGCTGTTTGTACCAAAGCGGTGTGGAACCATATGAAAGAAAATGCCTATGGCCGTATCGTGATGACGACGAGCTCATCGGGCATGTATGGGAATTTCGGTCAGACGAATTACGGCGCAGCCAAGGCGGGCTTATCCGGCTTTATGCGCACGCTGTGTTTGGAGGGTGCGAAATATGACATCCGCGTCAATGTGCTCTCGCCCACGGCGCGCTCCCGCATGACAGAAAACCTCATGCCGGAAGAAATTCTCGAAAAGCTCACGGTGGAGTCTGTCTCAGCTGGCCTTGTTTATTTGGTTTGCGACGATTCCCCTAACCGCATGATTATGTGCGCTGGGGCAGGGGGATATTCCGAAACCAAGGTCTTTGAGACTTCTGGCATTAACTTATCTGAAGGCGCCCAAACGGCTGAGAACGTCGCGAAATTCATCGATAAAATTCGCGCTACGGACGACATGGAAGAATTTACAAATGGCGGGCAGCAAGGCGCAAAATTTCTAACCCGCATTCAAGGCGGCGATTTTACCGCTTAAAGAAAACTAGGATATTTTATGAGTGATTTAGACATATTCCGTACGGAAGCCCGAACATGGCTTGAGGAAAATTGCCCAGCTGAGATGCGGACAGATATGAAAAGTTATGACGATGCCTGCTGGGGTGGTCGAAACTTTGTCTTCGCGTCTGAGGCACAGAAAACATGGCTGGAGCGTATGGCCGCAAAAGGCTGGACGGTTCCGACTTGGCCCAAAGAATATGGCGGTGCGGGATTGTCTCGCAAAGAAGAGAGTGTTCTATTACAGGAAATGCGCCGCATTAATGCCCGTAGTCCGCTCTCATCTTTTGGTATTTGGATGCTTGGGCCAGCGCTCTTGAAATTTGGAACAGAGGCGCAAAAAGCTGAACATCTACCGCCTATCGCCCGCGGTGAAATTCGTTGGTGCCAAGGATATTCTGAACCGGGAGCGGGTTCCGACCTTGCGGCTTTAGCAACTAAGGCAGAAGACAAGGGCGATCATTATATCGTCAATGGTCAAAAAGTTTGGACGTCCTATGCCGATAAAGCGGATTGGATTTTCTGCCTTGTTCGCACCGATAATACGGGCAAGAAACACCATGGTATTTCCTTCGTTCTATTTGATATGGAAACCGAGGGTGTTGAGGCGCGACCGATTAAATTAATCTCTGGTCGTTCCCCATTTTGCGAAACTTTCTTTAATGATGTGAAGGTTTTGAAAAAGAACCTCGTCGGTGAAGAACATAAGGGCTGGTCGATTGCGAAATATCTTCTAACCCATGAGCGCGAAATGATTGGTAACCAAGAAGGCGCAACGCGTCCTCTACACGAAATTGCTGCGGGGTCGTTAGGTCTGGAAGATGGCAAGCTGGCTGATCCTATGCTGCGGGCGAAAATTGCCGAGGCAGAAATCGATGAGTGGGCCTTTAATCTCACGATGAAGCGCAAGCTCGCAGAAGCGAAAGCTGGGGCGTCATTGGGCGCGGATAGTTCCATGCTGAAATATTACGGCACGGAGCTGAATAAGCGCAAGTTTGAGCTCATGATGGATGCGGCTGGGCATGAAGGCTTAGAGTGGGAATCTGAGCGCTCACAAGACGGAAAAATGGCGCGCAGCTGGCTTCGCACAAAAGGGAATTCTATCGAAGGCGGCACGTCCGAAGTTCAATTGAACATTATTTCAAAACATATCCTTCAGCTTCCGGGAGCGTAAGGCATGGCCCTCGTATTAAATGAAGATGAAGTGATGATGCGCGATATGGCGCAGGGGTTCTTTGCCGAAAAAGCGCCCGTCAAAGCGCTGCGCACGCTTCGCGACGCGCAGGATGAAACAGGATTTGATCGCGCCTTATGGTCCGAAATGGCAACGCAAGGCTTTGCCGGTATGGTCATCCCCGAAGAATATGGCGGCGTGGATATGGGCTATCTCGCGGCTGGATTAGTCGCGGAGCAAATGAGCCGCAATTTAACGGCGTCGCCTTTCCTCTCGACAGCTATCTTGGCGGCAACGGCTCTGAAACAGGGTACGGATGAGCAAAAATCCGCATGGCTTCCGAAAATTGCATCAGGCGAAGCTGTGATTGCGCTCGCGCTTGATGAAGGCGTGAAACATAATCCGCGCGGAACGTCGACGACGGCGGTTCCGTCTGGAAATGGTTTTAAATTAAATGGCGCGAAAGCCATGGTCGTGGACGGCCATGTGGCGGATGTCATGATTGTTGTCGCGCGAACATCAGGCGATGAAGGGGATGCAGAGGGTTTGTCACTTTTCCTCGTTGA
>CAZNXP010000271.1:0-2910 GCA_964576955.1 uncultured Algimonas sp. | reverse complement strand
TTCCCCTATTATGGGATTAACCATGACGACGCTTTGCCGCACTCGCAAGCCGATTCCGCAGTGAAAGGCATGAATTTTTTGAAGAAATCATAAACAGAATTATGCGCGAGCCCGTTGCGCGGCGCGCTCTGACTGCTAGCAAAGGGCTATGGGACACGGAATTTTACCACGTCAGGATATTGAGGCGCTCGTCAAAAAGGGAGCGATAACGGGCCTATCCGATGACTCGTCCCACCCGCCGTCAATCCAGCCCGCCAGCTTAGATCTTTGCCTAGGCGAGACGGCGATGCGCCTACGCGCAAGTTTTCTGCCCGGCGCGGGCTTAAGCGTTTCCGAGGCGCTGGATTCCGTCGTTATGCACCGTATTGATTTAACGGGGGGGGCCGTATTGGAGACCGGATGTGTCTATGTCATTCCGCTCCGAGAAGGTTTAAATCTTCCCGATGATATTGTCGGCCTCGCCAATCCCAAAAGTTCGACGGGTCGTCTCGATGTTTTCACGCGGGTTATTTGTGACGGCGGACAGAAATTTGACTCAATACCTGCGGGTTATTCTGGTCCGCTTTATATGGAAGTCGCGCCGCGTACTTTTCCGATATTGGTTCGGCCCGGAGACCGCTTGGGACAAATTCGCTTTCGCCGCGGCGCACATGAGCCTTTGGAAACACAGCATGTAAGTATTGATCTGCAAGGCGCGAGCAAGGGCGCGATTATTGGATATCGCGCGAAACGCCATTCGGGATTGGTGGATTTGCGCGGGCTAAAAGCGCACGCCGCGTCTGAATATTGGCAGCCCCTTTATGCGCCGAACGGGACGCTCGTCCTTGACCCTGAAGAGTTTTATATTTTGGCGAGCCGAGAAGCCGTTGAAATACCGATTGACCAAGCAGCCGAAATGGCGCCGATTGCGCCAGAGATTGGGGAATTTCGCGCCCATTATGCTGGATTTTTCGATCCCGGATTTGGCGCTGTCGAAGCGGGCGGACGCGGCAGCCGCGCCGTTTTAGAGGTTCGCGGCCGCGACGTTCCGTTTTTATTGCGGCACGGACAAGCTGTCGCAAAGCTTGTATTTGAACCTATGGCCGAAACGCCAGACACACTTTACGGCGCGCAAGGCAGTCACTATCAAAATCAAGGCCTGCGCTTGTCTAAGCATTTTAATTCCGAAAGCTAAGCGGAGCAGCTGGCTCCGCCGAGAACGCAGAATTTTGCGCAATGCGGGTGGTTGAGCGCGACGGGACCTAAGGATTCTTTGAGCGTTTTTCCCGTTTCAAATTGCGGGTCATCCCATAGCAATGTGCAAGCTAAAACGGCTGGCCGGTCTTCACCTTTTCGGCGAACAACCATGCGCGAGCTCGAGCACATCATACTGTCGGGGTGAACGTCTAAAATACCCCAGCAGGCGACCGAAATTTCGGGAACGTCAACCTGTTCATCCATTTCTGGAAATAACATGACATGGGCGTGGTTGGAGGCATCGATATTCCAGCCATGTGTCTTAATCAGCTCTGCATATCCAGCGCGCGCGGACGCATCGGATTCTGAGAACATAGCCCGTCCTGCAATATGGAGGTCGAAGCCATTTTCAGTGAGCCAGTTCAGCCCCTTTAGCGCGATTTCAAAACTACCTTTGCCGCGCTCGCGGTCATGTTCTTCTATTGTGAAGTGATCCAAACTCACACGCAGCGTCATTTGGCCGGGATAGCGGCTCTGCAAGTCCAGCAAAGCCTTTTGGATGCGCGGACGCATCATGGGGCGCATCGCATTGGTTAGCACTAACAGCTTATGGCCGCGCTCGAGCGCCATTTCTGATAATTTGATAATGTGGGGATTGAGGTAAGGCTCGCCGCCCGTGAAGGCGATTTCGATGGGCGCTTCCGATATCTCATCAATCTCATCTAAATAGGGCGCCATATCTTCTGGCGTTAAATAGACGAAATGGTCAGCCGTGGGAGAGCTGGCGATATAGCAATTGGCGCATTCAATATTGCAAAGTGAGCCCGTGTTAAACCAGAGCGTCTCAAGGGTTTTGAAAAACACTTGTGCGCGTTTATCGCCCTTCGCTGTGACCTTCGGGTCTTTGAACTTTGTGATATCTAATATGGCATTCATGCCGCGCCCTTAGCACCCAAGATATGAAAGAGGGAAACAAGTTTTCGTTAGATAATCAGTAGAACTGCAATAATTTCCATTAGGACGCGATATTCCCGTCGGGCGTAATGCGGAACACATCTCTCAATATGTCTGGTGTCAATGCGGAGGTCGCAGGCGCATTGGCCACGAAATGCCCCTCATTCAGGACCCAAATTTGATCCGCGAAGCGCTGGGCGAGTTTGAGGTCGTGTAGCGCGGCAATCACGATTGTCCCCTTAGCGGCGGTTTCTCGTAAAATATTCAAAATCGAAATTTGATAATAAGGGTCTAAGCCAGATAGGGGCTCATCGGCGAGTAATATCGGCGCTTGAGTGGCCAAGGCGCGGCTGAGGTGAACGCGCATTTGTTCGCCGCCTGAGAGCGCGCCAAACTCTCGGCCAAAGAATGACTCTATATCACAGGCGCTTGCGGCCGCTTTTATCGCGCTTTTATCCGCGTCGCTGAGCTTAGCAAATGGCCCGACAAAAGGCGTGCGGCCCAAGGCGATGATATCTTCGACAAGACGGGCCGAAGGCGCTGTGCTATTTTGCGCGAGATAGGCGAGATGTTTGGCACGCTCTCTTCGGTTGGCAGGTAAGGACGTCATGCCGTCATGCGGTAGCAAGCCTGCGATTGCCTTCAGAAGGCTAGATTTCCCCGACCCATTTGGCCCGACGAGCGCAATAAATTGCCCTGCCTCTGCCGTTGCAGACACATCTTTGACAACCGTCTTCTCGCCATAGCTCACGGAGATGTTTGTCAGCTCCATCATGACTG
>CAZNXP010000270.1:0-2944 GCA_964576955.1 uncultured Algimonas sp. | reverse complement strand
CATGCAACCGCATCAAAAAAGCGAAATCAAAGTGAAGGTCGCGGCGCGTCAACAGGCGCTCCCGAATGATGTCACCCTTGTGGGCGGCGTCCTCCTACTCGTGATTTTGTCAGTCGTCGTCCTGATTGGGCGGCCAGCGGGCATTATGTAAGGAAAACATTCCAAGCATAATTCACCCGCTTCCGAAAGGACGCGGGTTTTTTTGTGCTTAGAAATTAGGGTTTGAATATGTCAAAGCGCAGTGATGCCATTGTTAAAGGACGCGACCGCGCCGCTGCGCGCGCCATGTTGCGCGCAACGGGCATGGATGATGAAAATTTCAAAGGCCCGATGATCGCCGTCTTTAATACATGGACCAATATGGGGCCGTGTAATATGGACCTCGACAAATTGGCAGTCCCAGTCCGCGCAGGTATTCGCGCCGCAGGCGGAACGCCTATTGATTTCAATTCCATCGCCGTTTCTGACGGCATTACCATGGGCAGTGAAGGTATGCGGGCGTCGCTCATGTCGCGCGAAGTCATCACAGATTCCATCGAGCTGGCGGTGAAAGGTCACAGCCTTGACGGGGTTATTATTTTGGTCGCTTGCGATAAAACAATTCCGGCGGCAGGCATGGCTTTGGCGCGGATGAATATTCCGGGCGTCGTGCTTTACGGCGGTTCTATCATGCCCGGCAATCACAAAGGCAAAGACCTCTCTGTCCAAGATGTGTTCGAAGCTGTTGGCGCGTGCGCGGCGGGCATTATTGATGACGCCGAATTAAAAGAAATAGAAAAAGCCGCCTGCCCCGGTGCGGGTGCTTGCGGCGGACAATTCACGGCCAATTCTATGGCCATGGCCATGACATTCCTTGGCCTGTCACCCATGGGCGCGAATGATGTACCCGCCATTAGCGAGGATAAAAATGCCAGTGCTTACCGCGCAGGGCAAATCGTTGTCGATTGCGTGAAAGAAAACCGCCTCCCGCGCGAGATGATTACGCGGCAATCCCTGATGAATGCGGCCATTGCGCTCTCGGCCACAGCGGCCTCAACCAATGCAATCTTGCATCTGCTTGCAATTGCGACTGAAGCCGAAGTCGATGGTTTTGATATTGACGCCTTTGATACAATCTCCCGCAATACACCTGTCATAGGCGATCTCAAACCCGGCGGAAAATATATGGCCTTTGACCTTTATGCCGCGGGCGGGTCTGGCCTTATCGGTAAGCGCCTTGTCGATGCAGGTATGATTGACGATCAACCCACGGTGACGGGCCGCAGCCTGTTTGAAGAAATTCTCGATAGCACAGAGACTGACGGCCAAGACGTGGTCCGCCGCTTTGAAGACCCTGTAAAATCGCGCGGCGGTTACGGCATTCTTTACGGCGACCTCGCCCCAGAAGGCTGCGTTGTGAAACTCGCAGGTCACGGCGCGCTCTTCTTTGAAGGCACCGCCCGCGTCTTTGAAAGCGAAGAAGCTTGTTTCGAGGTCGTCCAAAATAACGGCATTAAAAAAGGCGACGTTGTTATTATCCGCAATGAAGGCCCAGCGGGCGGGCCCGGCATGCGCGAAATGCTCGGCGTAACAGCGGCCCTTGTTGGCCAAGACCTTGCCGATCATGTTGCCTTAATTACAGACGGACGTTTTTCTGGCGCCAGCTACGGCTTCGTCATCGGACATGTCGCGCCTGAAGCCGCCCATGGCGGGCCCATTGCCCATATTCGCGACGGCGATAAAATTACCATCGACGTAGAAGCCCAAACCATCAATGTCGACGCTGACATCTCCAAACGCGCCAAAGGCTGGACCCCGCCCAAGCCCCGCTATCCAAACGGCGCCTATGCCAAATTTGCCAAGCTTGTTGGCAGTGCCTCAAAGGGCGCTGTGACCTCATTTCCATTTGACACCTAATTAGAAAACCAAGGACTCTTCCCCATGTCATCTCTCGATATTTATTACGATAAAGACTGCGACGTCTCGATCATCAAAGGCAAGAAAGTCGCCGTTTTGGGCTATGGCTCACAAGGCCGTGCCCATGCGTTGAACCTAAACGATAGCGGCGTTGACGTCGTTGTTGGTCTGCGCCCTGACAGCGCGACAAATAAGAAAGTTAAAGCCGACGGGCTCAATTCTAAAGCGACAGCTGACGCGGTCAAAGGCGCGGATGTTGTCATGGTCCTCACGCCAGACGAGCTGCAAGCGAAAATCTACCGCGAAGATATTGAGCCCAATATCAAAGAAGGCGCAGCCCTTGCCTTTGGTCATGGGTTTGCCATTCACTATGGCCAAATCGCGCCGCGCCGCGATCTTGATGTTATCATGATTGCACCCAAGGCGCCGGGTCACACAGTCCGTAATGAATTTATCAATGGACGCGGCATTCCAGACCTTATCGCCATCTCCCAAGACGCCAATGGCGGCTTTGCGCTTGAGCTGGCCAAATCCTATGCTTCTGCCATTGGCGGCGGACGCACAGCGATTATCCATACAACTTTCAAAGACGAAACAGAAACAGACCTCTTTGGAGAACAAGCTGTGCTTTGCGGCGGCATTGTTGAGCTGATTAAGATGGGATATGAAACCCTGACCGAAGCGGGGTATCCGCCGGAGCTCGCCTATTTTGAATGCTTGCACGAAACCAAACTCATCGTCGATTTGATCTATGAAGGCGGCATCGCCAATATGAATTATTCAATCTCGAATAATGCGGAATATGGCGAATATGTTACAGGCGAAGCCGTTATCAATGACAGCTCCCGCGAAGCCATGCGCCAAGCCCTGAAGAATATCCAAAATGGCGATTACGCGAAAAGCTTCATCCAAGAAGGCGCGCTTGGCTACCCAAGCATGACGGCCCGTCGCCGCAATATGGAAGCCCATTCTATTGAGCAAGTCGGCGGACGCCTCCGCGATATGATGCCTTGGATTTCCGCCAATAAAATTATCGATAAGGATAAGA
>CAZNXP010000269.1:0-2950 GCA_964576955.1 uncultured Algimonas sp. | reverse complement strand
ATTACTATGTCGATGGATTGGATTTCGCCGATAATAGCTTCCATGAGGATTTAAAGCCCATTGTCTATAATGGCCGGATGATGCCCTTTGCGAAGGATGTCTATGATACGGCGCTTTTGCTGACAGTTCTGCATTACACAGAGGATCCGGAAGGCATTCTGCGCGAGGCAGGCCGTATCGCAAAGCGCATTGTCGTTATTGAAAATGTCTATGACAGGCGGGTGATGGAATGGCTGACGAAAGGTTTTTGTAGCCTGATGAATTTCGAATTTATCGGCCATCCGCATAATAACCGCACCCATGCCCAGTGGATTGAAACCTTTGAGAAAATGGACCTGAAACTCTGGCATAAATCCACCTATCGGGTCGGCGGTATTTTTAAGCAAGCCCTCTATGTTTTAAAGGTGGAGGAGGCCGCCTAAAGCAAATTTCATGCCGAAACCAGATATTAAGCTCTCTGGTCTATGAGACTCCCAAGTCGGAATAACCGACATGGTGAATAACGTTAGGTGTGGGTATGGCTTTGGCCCCAAAATTACAGGCACGGCAGGGCGCACAGCTCGCCATGACGCCGCAATTGCAGCAAGCGATTAAGCTGTTGCAGCTCTCTAATATTGAGTTATCGGCCTTTGTCGAAGAGCAATTGGAAAAAAACCCTCTGCTTGAGCGCGGAACAGGGGATGAAAACCGCCGAAATGAGGCCATTGACGTCAGCACTGACAGCTCAGATGGGGCTGCGGATACGGTGAGCACAGCTGCGGCTGTCTCCGATATGGACGCGCCTGACCACGCCCTTGCACCAGAATCGACGGCCTCTGATGTTGGCGGCTCTGTCGATTGGTCTCGCAATAATAGCGGCGGGAGTTTCTCTGGTTCAGGCGATTTTGACGCGATGGCTAATAATGCGGCTGAAATCACACTAACGGACCATATCCACGGTCAACTCCCCCATTTAAGATTTGGCGAGAAAGACCGTCTCATCGCCGAATATCTTACTGGGCAAATAGACGAGGCAGGGTATTTGCGCATGAGCGCCGAGGAAGCGGCCGAAAATCTTGGCGTTGGACAAGGGCGGGTCTCCTCAGTTTTATTGCAATTACAAACCTTGGAACCCACGGGCCTATTTGCGACATCTCTTTCCGAATGCTTAGGATTGCAGCTCCGCGAAGCAGGCTCCCTAGATGCACCCATGCAAATGCTCCTCGATAATTTGGAACTTCTTGCGAAACATGATTTGTCCCAATTGTCTAAATTATGCGGCGTCAAGATTGACGAACTGAAAGAGATGATAGGGCGCCTTCGCAAGCTCTCACCGAAACCGGGGCTTGCCTATGGCGGAACAATGGCGGGAGCCGTTGAGCCGGATGTCTATATTCGCGAAACGCCAAATGGTGGTTGGGCGGTTGAGCTCAATGCCGATACGCTGCCGCGCGTTTTGGTCAATAAGCGCTATTATAATGAAGTGAAAAAAGCGGGCGGCGAGGATGAAGCCGCGCGGAGCTTTATTTCGGAATGTCACGCTGATGCGAGTTGGTTGGTCAAATCCCTCGATCAACGCGCACGTACAATTTTGAAAGTCAGCTCAGAAATCGCCAAGCAACAAGACGCGTTTTTTGCTTATGGGATTGATCATTTGCGTCCGCTGAAACTGCGCGATGTGGCCGATGCGATTGAAATGCATGAGAGCACGGTAAGCCGCGTCACCTCTGGCAAATATATGCATACGCCGCGCGGATTATTTGAGCTGAAGTTCTTCTTCACGGCCGCCATTCCAAGCCTAGACGGCGGGGAAGGCCATTCTGCCGAAGCTGTGCGCCATAAAATCAAAATTTTGATTGCCGAAGAAACGGCGACGACGATTATTTCAGATGATAAAATCGTGGGATTACTCCGCGCGCAAGGCATTGATATTGCCCGCCGTACGGTGGCTAAATATCGGGAGTCTATGAATATTCCGAGCAGTGTTGAACGCCGCAGAATATTTAAGCACGCATAGTGCCCGTAATTCATCCGGGGGATGAATTACAACGGAGCGCCGAAGCCGTAAGGCTTCGGATGGGGCTAACCTTTCTTCGGCAACTTCGGAATAAAGCCGCTCGTTCTCTCCATATACTCTTGATAGGTTTTCCGGCGGCCCATGTCCCGCTCTAGCAAGTCTCGGCCTGAGACTTTGGTGAGCAGCAGCGTCATAATAATTGGCGCGAAAATCGTGGCCCATCCCCAAGGCGCCTCACAGGCGACGAGCCATATCCCCCACCACATACAGGCATTGCCGAAATAATTCGGATGACGTGTATATTTCCATAGGCCTTTATCCATGACGGGTTTGTCATCAATAGGTCCGTCATAATTTTTGTTTTTCTTGAGGAAACTTGCGAGCTGCGCATCGCCAATGGCTTCGAAGAGAAAACCGATAAGCCAGAGGAGAGTCCCGGCGAGAGCTAATATTCCTATCGGTAGTGGCTCTCTAAGCTCCTTTTGTATTTCAACAAAGCGGTCTGCGCTTATTTGTCCGTTAGCCGCAGCTTCGTCAAAGCCGATTATTGCGTCTGGAAAAAGCCACCCTGTCGCCATCGCAACCCAAACTGGCGCGCTGACAATCATAATCAGCAGGCCTTGCCCAAAGAATATCGTAAATAGAGCGCGTAGCCGCCAACTCATCTCGCTCATGCCTTTTTTGGCTGCGCGTTTTTGCATGTTCACATAGCGCTTATCCTCGCCGTGACCGAGGTTTCGTTTTCCGAGATAGAGCGTCAGGCGCAACCCCCATATGATGGGTAAGGCTGCGAGCAAGATAAGGTAGGGCGTTTTGACGGACGCGAGGTAAAGACAAACGCTCCCGACAAGCAAAAACCCAAACCCCCAGAAAATATCGACAAGGCTCGCATCCTTTAGGGCCACGCTAATCGCCCATAGCGCTGTCAGTGCGCCGAAAACAACGACCGCAGAA
>CAZNXP010000268.1:0-2954 GCA_964576955.1 uncultured Algimonas sp. | reverse complement strand
GTGCCGTGCGTATAATCAGAATGTCCGCCTGCCATTTTTTACCCAATCTTGTAAAAGCGTTAATTTGCACGCCGTTATCATGCGCGCAAATCAGAAACAAGCAGGCCTACCTATTTCAATAGCACTTATTTTAGTGAGTTGACGGTAATTCGGACCCAAAATTCCTTTGCGGCGCACGTTTGAACCGCAAGGCAGCAAAAGACCGAATTAATGTTTTTTTTACCATATTCCCAAACCTGAAATTCACCTGATTGCGTCATGTTCTGGGAAGAGAGAGATTCGGACCAAACCGAATTGTTTCCTTTTTCGGGTGAGCTTATGTCTAAAACTGTTCTGATTGTTGACGATGACCCTACTCAGCGCCGCCTATTACAAGCCGTTGTTGAGAAGTCTGGATTTTCGACACTCCAAGCCGGAGACGGAGATTCCGCGCTCGCCTTGGCTTTGGGCACAGAACAAGACAAAATCCATGTGATGCTGCTAGATTTGGTGATGCCAGGCCGCAATGGCATGGAAACCTTGGAAGAGCTGGCCCGCAAACGCCCTGACCTTCCCGTCATCGTCTTGACCGGAAAAGGCTCCATCGACGCCGTTGTCAAAGCCATGCAGACTGGCGCGCGGGATTTCGTTGTCAAACCAGCCGCGCCAGAACGTATTATCGTCTCCATTCGCAATGCGCTGGATATGAAAACGCTTGTCGGCGAAGTGAAGCGGCTGAAAAAGACCACGCAAGGCGGGCTGACATTTGATGACTTAATTGGAAATGCCTCTTCTATGCGCTCTGTCGTTGCCATGGGGGAACGCGGCGCAAGAGCGAATATTCCAATCCTCATCACTGGCGAGTCCGGCGTTGGTAAAGAAGTTATCGCCCGCGCCATTCAAAGTGCCTCTGAGCGCTCCGATAAGCCCTTTATCACAGTCAACTGCGGCGCAATTTCTGAAAGCCTTGTCGAATCCATTCTCTTTGGTCACGAAAAAGGCTCTTTCACAGGCGCAAACGCAAAACATTTGGGGAAATTCCAAGAAGCCCATACAGGCACGCTCTTCTTGGATGAGGTTGGGGAATTGCCGCTAGAAATGCAGGTTAAACTCCTGCGCGTCTTGCAAGAGAGCGAAGTCGACCCGATTGGGTCTAAACGCACCGTCCCTGTTGACGTGCGGATTATTAGCGCAACGAACCGCGATTTATCGGAAGCCGTTAAAGACGGTACCTTCCGCGAAGATTTATATTACCGCTTAAATGTCTTCCCAATTGCTGTGCCGCCCTTGCGGGAACGCCGCGAGGACATTCCTGCCTTAGTCGAGCATTTCGTGCGCCGCATTAATGCCGCCGAGCGCTTGAATGTCACCGGGGCAACTGCCGCCACGCTCGATATGCTCAAGGAGCATGACTGGAAAGGCAATGTGCGCCAATTGGAAAATACCGTTTTCCGCGCCATGATCTTATCCGATGGTAATAAATTGCAACCGCAAGATTTTCCGCAAATCTCAGGCCTCATCCCCGGCGTTATGCCTGAGCCAAAATTGGCCAAGGCCGGTCCAGTGGAAAGCCTTATTTCTGGCGACACCCGTCAGGACCTAAAAGCTTCAGATACGGCCGTCTCTGTTCTGGACCGCGAAGGGCACTTGCGCACCTTAGAAGACATCGAGCGGGATTTGATTGAATTTGCGATTAATAATTACTCAGGACACATGTCGGAAGTCGCTCGCCGCTTAGGCATTGGCCGCTCAACTTTATACCGTAAAGTCCGAGAGCATGAGTTAGATGTTGATGACGTTAGATCTGCTTAAATCATGAATTAGGGGTGAGTTTAGATAGATTTCTAAACTCTATTCCAGGGGGGCTTTATACCCCTTACTCCCGCGCGAAGCATTCGCTCTGCGCTGGTTCAAGGCCACATGTTCGGGGGGATATGTGGCCTTGTCTCTCTCAGGGTCTCTCTCTGGTAGGCCGCAGATAATAATTTAAGTCTGCGGCTTTGGTACAATATGCAGGAAAGGCCGTTTTTTCGCCTGTGAATTCTGAGAGGGATTTGGCGGCGTATATTCGGGAATATAAGGCGCGGGCCTATTTTGACGCGGCTTTTCTGAGACAGCGGCCAATCGCGGCGGCGCAGGATTTACGGGCCGAGGCGCGCGCTCGTCTTTTAGGCTCTCTTCTTCTATCAGCTCATCTTCAATATATCTGACCCGCGGCGAAAAATTGGATTTTCGTTTAGATTTAAATCCATTTGTTTTACGGGCCTCCGTTTTCCAGCGGTCCGCTGTCCGAACATAATCTGAATCTGGGTCATCACTATTTAGCTCTCCCGCACTCTGCTTAGCCTTCAAGTCTTTCACTTTTTTATTCATGCTCGCGACGACTTGCTTTTGCGCGATAGAGAGCGCGTCCCCTGCCCGGCCCTTTTCTAAATCGTGAAACGCCGAGCCAAATTTTTCGAGACGCTCTAAAACGCTCTCGCCAAACTCATCTTCAAAATCGGATATATGACCCAGCTCTGTCAGCTTATCATGAAGCCGCGCGATTTTACGCCTTGCATTGGACGCAGAGCGGGCCCGCGCCTTTGCCATCTTATCGCGGTAAGCCGTCTGTGCTTGATCTTGGGCAGCCTGTTCGGCCTGCCATTCTTCCTTGTCATAATCGGACATAAACGCCGTTTATCACAAATGAAACAAAAAGAGAACAAATATTTAGACGCCGTCAGAAGCTTCCATATAAAGTTCCAGAAGCGCCTCTTGTTCAGCGCGCTCATTAGCGTCTTGTTTCCGCAATGCGATAACTTTGCGCATGACTTTCGTATCCAAGCCAAATGTCTTCATTTCCGCATAGACATCGCGAATATCGGAGGCGAGTTCGGCCTTTTCCCCTTCGAGGCGTTCGATACGCGCAATGAACTGGCGTAATTTTTCTCGGGTCGCTTGGCCCATCTTATCGGCGCGGTCAGCATCACTCA
>CAZNXP010000267.1:0-3001 GCA_964576955.1 uncultured Algimonas sp. | reverse complement strand
ATTCGGCCTCCCCTTCAAGATAGGCAATTTCGCGCCCGTCAGCATTGTAAATGACGGTTGTCGGATAGCCGAGCAATTGGAGATTCCCCGGTATTCCATAAGAGCCGTCATGCCACGGAGTGAGATTCTCGATCCCATTCTTCGTGAAAAACTTCACAGGCTCATGCGCGGTTCTATCGATAGAAATTGTGACAACTTCGAACCCTGCTCCACCTCGCCGAGCTTGCAAGCGGTCAAGTGACGGCATTTCCTTGATACAGGGCGCGCACCATGTGGCCCAGACATTGACCAAAACGACTTTCCCGCGCAAATCCTTCAAGGATAATTCCTGCCCATCTGCCGTTTTGAACAGGGTTGAGGGCTGTGTTGGCGGCGCTGCACGAACTCTCACTTTCTTAACACTGTCTTGGGCATATACGTCTAAGGCTGACTTGGGCGGCTGACAGGACTGGACAAGAACGAAACTCACGCCAAAAAGCCCAATGAGTAAAACTGCGCGAATTGCATTGCCGAGTGAAAAGATTGAGGACGTCATGAGCGACCAAATAGAAAAGAAAACAGGAAAAGGCCAGAAGATGTGGGGGGGCCGCTTTGCCGCAGGCCCCGGCGCCCTGATGCAAGCCATCAACGTCTCCATCGGATTTGACCGCCGTCTCGCCGCACAAGATATTGCAGGCTCCAAAGCCCATTCCGACATGCTGGCCAAACAAGGTATTATCAGTGCGAAAGACCGCGACGCCATTCATGCAGGCCTTGACGAAATCAAAGCTGAAATCGACGCAGGCACCTTCCCGTGGTCGGAAGAGCTGGAAGATATTCATTTGAATATCGAAGCGCGCCTCAAAGATAAAATCGGGGAAGCGGGCGGACGGCTCCACACAGGCCGGTCTCGCAACGACCAAGTTGCGACAGATTTCCGGCTCTGGGTGCGCGAATATGTTGGGCTGTTTCAAATTCAACTCACCGCTTTGATTGAAGCTTTGGTTGAACAGGCCGATGCCAATGCTGACACCATCATGCCGGGCTTTACCCATCTACAATCGGCGCAACCCGTTACATTTGGGCATCATATGCTGGCCTATGCGGAAATGTTTGCGCGGGACCACGCGCGTTTTGAAGATTGCTATGACCGTTTAAATGAAAGTCCATTGGGGGCCGCCGCTCTCGCAGGCACGCCTTATCCGATTGACCGAGAGATGACAGCAAAGGCGCTGGGGTTTGATCGCCCCATGGCAAATTCACTGGATGCCGTATCCGCCCGTGATTTTGCGCTGGAAGCGCTCTCTGCTGCCACGATTTGCGCGACCCATCTGTCGCGTCTTTCCGAAGAAATCGTCATTTGGACCAGCGCGCAGTTCCAATTCATCAAACTCACAGATGCCTTCACCACGGGCAGTTCCATCATGCCGCAAAAGCGTAATCCGGATGCGGCGGAACTTGTGCGGGCTAAAGTCGGCCGCATTATGGGCGCCTTCACCGCGCTCTCTATCGTCATGAAGGGCCTGCCCCTCGCCTATTCCAAAGATATGCAGGAAGATAAAGAACCTGTCTTTGACGCCTTTGATGCGTTAGAACTTGGCCTTGCAGCGATGGCGGGCATGGTGGCCGATATGAGGCCAAATAAAGCCCGCCTCGCGGAAGCGGCGGGCGCGGCCTTTTCCACAGCGACGGATCTTGCCGATTGGCTCGTCATGAATTTGAACATGCCTTTCCGCGACGCCCATCATGTCACAGGGACAATTGTCGCCTTGGCAGAAAAACAAGGCGTCACATTAGACGCTCTAGCCTTAGCCGATATGCAAAAGGTTGAACCGCGCATCACGGCCGATATTTTCAATGTCCTGACGCCGCTTGCCTCAGCCACAAGCCGGACAAGTTATGGCGGGACAGCCCCGAATAATGTTAGAAAACAGGTTGCACGGTGGAAAGCGGAATTGAGTTAAAGCGCTTTTTTGCAGGCTTTCGGGACGCGCGATAATATATTAAGCATCGGCTCCGCCGCCCAGCTATCTGGATAGGGTTTATTCAGAGAGCTAGGCCGCCATTCCAAAGTCCATTTATCAGCCGTCTCATCATATTCTGCATTTAGTCCCAGCGTCTCTTCGGGGCTGACAATCACAATCCGAATGAGGCGATCCGCATCAGAGGCAATCGCTTTAGCCGCTTCATGGGCGCTATTATCTGCGGCAATAAAAACGGGTATCGCCCCCGCCCCAAAGTCATAAGATGTTTCGCAGACGCGGTCCTGCGCGCCGCGAAAATTTGCCATCCGAAAGCCGCGGGTTTTCACCCCTATTGGCGGCGTTTCTTCTAGCCCGTTGAGAACCGCGAAGGCTTTTGTCGCCGCCCTATCAAAACTGCGTTGTTTTGGAATGGGAACCTCTAAGCGGTTCATCACGGCACTGGCGCTAGACTTCAAAGAGCCTGCGGCGTCATTAACAACGCGCGCTGGCGCCGTCGCCACTTGCCAAGCTTTATACGCACCCGCAGAGATAACTAAGCACACCAAAAGGATAACGACCCATTTCAGCGTCTTCCACATTTCCGTTCTATCAGGCTTTGACTCGCTCATGAGGACGGCTCCTCGTTCTCGAATTGCGTCATGCGCTTGGCGGCTTCAATATTGGCAAAGGCTCTTTGCGCGGGCGAGTAATTTATCCATCCCGCTATATCGTCCCGCGTGCGGCCACAGCCCGTACAAATGCCAGAGCTTAGCTCAAGCGTGCAAATAAGCTTGCAGGGGCTATCCGTATCAATATTTACCGTCATGGGTTTAAACTAACCGCAAAGCGGCAGACTGCAAGCCTCGTCAATTTTCGGTCTAGATGAGAAAAAATATCCCAACCCAAATCTTATTCTTCATCGACGGCATCCGCCATTCCAAATCTGCGCATTGTTTTAGGAGATGGAACGGGCTGTAGGTCATATTCCCCGCCATTAATGACAAGATGGGTCGCCTCGAAATCTTCAATATCATCCAAGCTTACAACCCACATATCAT
>CAZNXP010000266.1:0-3013 GCA_964576955.1 uncultured Algimonas sp. | reverse complement strand
GCTGGCCGGGAAGGCCGAGGAGGTCGAGAAGGTCGAGAAGGTCGAGAAGGACGAGGAGGCCGTGAAGGCCGTACGCTGCCCGAAGCTGCCTATGCGGCTTGCGACAATCTTGAGGCTCAGAGTGCCTGTACGGTCGAGACCCCGCGAGGCACGCGGGACGGTGTTTGCCGCGTCCGTGAGGGTGATACCCGGGCCGTTTGTTTCCCAAGCCGTCCCGAAGGCGGCCGACGTGAAGGTGGCCGCCCTGAAGGTCGCCGTCCGCGGCCATCAGGTCAGTAGGTCAGTGCTATGAAGGCGGTTCGTTACCTTGTAACCGTCCTCTCAAGGCAGAGCTGAAGACAAAATAGACCCTGTTTAAAATCTCATGCGTTTGCTTAGCGTTCTCTGATTACCACATTTGGTAATCAGAGAATTTATCTGCAATGTCAGTATGACTGAAGCGCCATCGCAAACATTGTCTTAAAACTCTACTAAGCCCTAGGCCTAAAATCGCGCCTAAAACTGCGAATAAAAAATGCCCTATGCTAATCATGACTGCGCCTGGCGTTTCTGCGCTTTGATGAAAGATAATAAACGCGAAAATAGCGAGGGGCAGCCATAAGAGTCCGAGAAGAAAGTTGAAAATTTAAAGCGAGGATTTTGACTGGCACCTACAATATAATTTCGCTCCTGACATTCATGGCAATAAGTTTTGATAAAAAATTCGATGAATTCAGGCCATCCAAATGGATGATTGCATTTCACACATCCTCTCTTCTCTTTGATGTCAAATTATCTGCCAACTGAGATATATGATTGCAAGCGCATGGCTTTTGCAAAACGCTTCGCATTTGAATGGTCGAATTCGCGTTCTATCCACACCCCGACTCGCTATCTTTTCGATTTCCCGTTAAACGCATTCCATGCGGTTTGGTGAACATTTTCTGGAGGAGCTGAAGGCGCGGGTTCGCCCGTCTGACGTTGTTGGCCGCCATGTAAAACTGAAACGTCAGGGCCGAGAATTTGCCGGACTGTCACCATTCACAAATGAGAAGACACCGAGTTTTTTCGTCAATGATGAAAAAGGTTTTTATCACTGTTTTTCCAGTGGCAAACATGGCGATTCCATTTCCTTTTTGATGGAAGTTGAAGGGCTTTCCTTTCCTGAAGCCGTAGAAGCGCTTGCGACCATGGCAGGGATGGAGATGCCAAAGGCAGACCCACAGGCCGAGGCGCGGGCGGCCCGCAATAAAGAAACTGTCTCTTGGATGGAGCGTGCACAGGAATTTTTCGAAAAGAACTTATATCGCGGGGAGGGCGAAGCGGCGCGCGATTATCTCAAGGGACGCGGGATGAGCAAAACCGCAGCCAAGGCCTTCGGTATGGGTTTTGCCCCTGGTAATTTTTCTGCGCTAAAGGATGAGCTTATCGCCCAAGGCGCAAAGCCAGAGCAATTGATTGAAGCGGGGCTTTTGGTGGAGCCTGAAGACCGCTCTCGCCAGCCTTGGGATAGGTTTCGCGACCGCATCATGTTTCCCATACATGATGGGCGCGGACGGCTTGTAGCTTTTGGCGGGCGAGCTATGGCGAAAGATGCCAAAGCCAAATATCTCAATAGCCCGGAAACGCCGATTTTTCAAAAAAGCAAATTGCTCTATAATTATCACCGTGCGCGGCGCGCCTTTTCTGACCCGCAAAATTCTGCGCGAGGGTTGATTGTCGCAGAAGGCTATATGGATGTCATCGCTTTGGCGCGGGCAGGTTTTACCCATGCCGTTGCGCCTATGGGAACGGCTTTGACGGAAGATCAGCTGGAGCTTCTTTGGCGGGTTGGCCCCGAACCCATCCTTTGTTTTGACGGGGATAAGGCGGGCGTGCGCGCTGCCTTCCGATCGATTGAACGCGCTTTGCCCTTGCTGCGTCCGGGGCAGTCCATTCGTTTTGCTATGTTGCCAGATGGGCAGGACCCTGATGACCTTATCCGCGCCGCCGGTCCGCCCGCGATGCAGACGGTTTTGGATAATGCTGTGCCTTTGGTGGATATGCTTTGGCGGCGGGAGGTTGAGCGTGAGGCCCTGAATACGCCCGAAGCTAAGGCAGGTCTTAAATCGCGGCTCTATAAGGCGCTTGAGGAAATCCAAAACGGCGATGTCAAAACGCTTTATAAGACGGAGCTTTTGGCGCGGTTTGACGCGCAATTTGGCTGGCACGCGGGCCGCCGCCGAAAAAACGCCACTGGCGAGGCAAAAGCCAATAAATCAACCCAAATTGCCTCGGCGAAAAAGCTTGCGTCAAACACGCGAATCGAAACCACCCTCATTGGGGCTATTTTGGAATTCCCAGAGCTATTAGAGCGTGTGGATGAGCGCTTATTTGAGCTTGATTTCACCCATCCCGCCTGCGCCGCCATCCAGAGAGCTGTACTTGATTGGTGGAGACAGACGAAAGCGGTTGAAAAGACTCACCTTCTTGCACATATAGAGAGCGAAGGATTGGAACAGGACTACCGTGTTTTGTCTCGTCAACGGCTTTTGATCAGGGCTGGGATGGGCGGCACAGATGCATCACTGGACGAACGCGCGGCTCTCTGGAACGCCCAGGCCGACACCCTATTGGGACAAAACCAGCCAGATGCTGACCTGAACGACACCCGCGCGCGATTGGTGGAAACCATATCGGGCGATAATTCGGACGGTATGCACCGTGCGATGCGGGCTTCGAAAGAAGCGCGCGACTGAGATATTTCTGGCCTTGTCGGCCCTGTGAAGATCACACAGGCGTTGGCGGGGCTAACGTTATTTTAAGACCGTTTTTACCATAAGACGGCCTTAACTCTTAAAGGTGGCCAACACATGGGCAAGACTGCCGCGGCTGAAAAAGCTAAACCCGAAGGCAAGACGAAAAAAGTCGTCCGTCTCGATTTCGAAAATATCGAAGTAAAACGCATGATTGTTGCGGCCAAAAAATCTGGCCTGCTTCATGTCGATGAATTGAATAAGCATCTCGTTATCGACGGAATTTCCGCCGAAGAAAT
>CAZNXP010000265.1:0-3059 GCA_964576955.1 uncultured Algimonas sp. | reverse complement strand
GCCGCATATATTCTGACACGGCTTTTGCGACGACCGGCAATATGGGAACAATCCGTGTCTTATTGCCTTTACCTGTGAGCTGGATTTGCCGACGCAACGGCACGTCGCGGCCTGTCAGGGCGAGCGCTTCAGAAATGCGCAAGCCTGACCCATAGCAAAGCGCTAAAACCGCTTGATTGCGTGCGGCAACCCAGGGCTCTCCGGGACTGTCCAGAGGTGTCTTGACGATTTTCAAAGCTTCGGCGGCGCTGACGGCTTTGGGGAGAGGGCGCTTGACGCGCGGGCCTTTGATAAGGGGGAGGGCGGCGTTTGCCGCGTCCCATCTGCGTTCAATATATCGGTAAAAGGTTCGCAGGGCTGACAGTTGGCGCTGGATGGAGGCCGCAGACAACGGGCGATTGCTTCGACGCCTTTGGACGAGATAAGCCCGAAACCCCCGTGCCTCGACAGCTGTAATATCAGGCAAAGTGATTGGTTTTTCTAAGTAGCTCGCCAGAAACCCTAGGAATTCAGAAATATCGTTACTATAGGCTTCGCAGGTTTTCTCCGCCAAACGCCGTTCGCCGCGTAAATGTTCAATGAACATATGCAAGACGTCGGGGGCAGGGATTTTCTGCAAAGCGGCCATGTTAGGACAGTGGTCGGTTAGCGTTAAGAAACTGTATTGACTAATGGCGTTTTGTAATATCCGTTTTGACTCTCTTACGGCGGGTTTAATGCGATAGGTGGTTCTGCGGTTACGATTGTCACGCAAAAAAATAGACGCGCCCGAAGGCGCGCCTCACAAATTTATAATTCCAAAATTGGAGCTAGAACGTGAAGCTCACGCCTCCAACAATCCGGCGGTCTGTAATGCCGTTAAAGCACAACAGTGAATTGTTATTTACACAGAACTGGTCCGCATCATTCTGGAAGAGGTTAATGGCCTCAACACCGACATTGATATTCTCATTAATATCATAGTTGATGCTGCCGTTTAACTGTCCGCGAGAGGCGTTCACACGTGGAACACCAAACTGAATCGGGTCAGTCGATTGGAAGCTTGAACGCCAAGTGTAACGTGCACGCGCACTCAAACCATATTTCTCATAAAACGCTGTTAGGTTATAAGAATTTTTCGACAAGTTTTGCAGTTGAATTTGGTCTTGCGCATTTGGAATTCCTAATACGTTAAAGACACCGCGAGATCCGCCAACATCAGCGAAGTTCGTCTCAAAGTCTTCTGCACTACCGCCCGTTGTTTGGTGAGTAAAGTTACCAAGGAAACCAAATCCAGAAGCCCAACCGAGCTGATCTTCCCAACCTGAGAGGTCGTATTGGAAGGCCACTTCAACACCTGTTTGTGTTGTTGTGCCTGCACCATTTGTTGTCACTGTGACAGGTGTACAAATACCAGTCCCCTCAATTGGGCTGTTAATGTTCCGGTTCGCGATTGGGTTAAAGATACCGCCGTCTTCACATGGATCCGTAATATCGATGTTCAAACGACCCGCGGCATCCAAATTCTCTGGCGGGAATTCCGTTACAGGTGAGAACAGGTTGGTCCGTTCCTTATGGAATACACCAAGGCTGAATAGGGCTGATGGCGCGAAATACCATTCACCTGAGAGGTCAAATGACCAAACGGCTTCCGGAACCAAATTCGGGTTACCAACTGGCACAGGATCATTTGGACCACTGCCGAAGACGATGGATGTTGACAATGCGCCAAAGTCAGGACGGTTAATATCCCGAGCAACACCAGCACGAATTGTAACGTCCTCAATTGGATCAACAGCTAGGTTGAAGCGAGGTAAGAAGAAATCATAACTACTTTCTTCAACAACAGTAACCTCTGATGCTACCCCATTAACCACTGAAGCTGTTGCGCCTGTCGATGTCAGGGTTGTTTCAACCCAACGAACACCCGCATTACCGCGGACAGGCAAGTCACCAACAGTTGTGTCAAAGTTAGCTTGAGCATAAAGCGCATGGGTTTCTTCTTCGATGTTGAACGAGGCTGTCGCCGCAACTTCCGGTGTTCCAATCAGAGCAATATCAGGACCGCGTACATCTTCTAAACCATCATTGGTGAGGTTGTTTTCTGCGATCGCCGCATTAAGCGCATCGCGAACGGCATCAGGGTCTTCAAATGAAGCTACGGGGTCAATGACGAGGAAGTGTTCGATGAATAAATCGCGGCCATCACCTGAATCGAAATTATCTGGGCCTGGTACGACGAATTGAGCAAACTGGTCTCCATTCGGTCTGTTAAACGCACCTGTAGATGCCGTCAGGTTATTCGCTGATGTCGCATTATTATTGTCAGACGAGTTTTCGTTATAACGATACCCGACATCTACTGACGAGATAAAGGGCACAGTCTCAGTGAGATCATATGAGAAATCTAGCCGAACTGCTTTTTCTTCATTCTCACCCGTAGAGGCACCTTGGCGCACTTGGCGAAGTTGATAATTCGCTGGGTCAAGCAATTGCGCCTCAGTAGGCGATTGATCCAAGCCTTGGGCAATACCAAATGTCAAAGCACCACCCGTAAGATCGAAGATCAACGGCGTACCATTATCTAGACTGCCTCCGATAACTGGCTGCGCAGAATTCGGGTTGATGAAGTCAATCGTTGTCGAAAATTCAGGAGCTTCAGTGTCAGCGGATGAAATAGAGGCTTGTGCTGAAATGCTCAGTTTTTCACCTTCCCAGTCACCACCAATACTATAAACATCACTTTCTGTTAAACGGGCACCTGTGTTACTCACACCGCGTAAGTTCGGGTTTAAGCCTGAGACGACTGTATTGGAATCCGCAAGAAGGATACCGTTGGTAACCGTTAGAACAGACCCAAGATCGATTGGGCCATTTGGTCCTAAAATCGTTCCGAAATCAGTGGTTTCAAAAGCTGTATTTATAGTTCCCGAGACAACATCAGCATCTGAAACACCGGAGAGTTGAACCTGTGTACCTTCTTGATTGACTTGTTGGTCATTATAAATGGCGTCGAAGTAGAAGTTTAAATTCTCAGTTGGTGCCCACTCTAAAGTACCAGCAAGGTTAAGCGTTTCAAA
>CAZNXP010000264.1:0-3080 GCA_964576955.1 uncultured Algimonas sp. | reverse complement strand
TGCGTCATGCGGCGACCCGCGCAATTTTGGAACGCGACGATTGTATTATCGTCGCCTCGGTCTCTTGTATTTACGGTATTGGGTCGGTCGAGACCTATACGGAAATGACGATAGATCTCGCGCGCGGGCAGGAAATCGACCAACGCACATTGATGGAGCAAATTGTTCAGCTACAATATACGCGTAATGATCTCGCCTTTCAGCGCGGTAGCTTTCGCGTACGCGGAGATACGGTCGAGCTTTTCCCCGCCCATTATGATGACACAGCGTGGCGTTTTGAATTTTTCGGCGAGGAGATTGAGGCCATCACAGAATTTGACCCGCTCACGGGACGGTCGACAGCGGAGAAACAAAGCGTGCGCGTTTATGCCAATTCGCATTATGTGACGCCGCGCCCCACCGTGCAATCCGCCATGAAGGGCATTAAACATGAGCTAAAAGAAACGCTGAAATTATTCGAAAGCGAGGGCAAACTCCTCGAAGCGCAACGCCTGGCACAGCGCACGGAATTTGATCTTGAGATGATGGCGGCCTCTGGCTTTTGTAACGGGATTGAAAACTACTCTCGCTACTTAACTGGCCGCGCGCCGGGCGAGCCGCCGCCAACCCTCTTTGAATATCTTCCCGAAAATGCGCTCCTCTTTATGGATGAGAGCCATGTCTCCGTCCCGCAAATTGGCGCGATGAGCAAGGGCGATGCGAACCGCAAGGGTACGCTGGCCGAACATGGGTTTCGCTTGCCCTCCTGTATTGATAACCGCCCGCTTAAATTCGAAGAATGGGACGCGATGCGGCCGCAGACCATCCATGTGTCAGCAACGCCTGCCGATTGGGAAATGCAGCGCACGGGCGGTATTTTTGTCGAACAAGTCATTCGCCCGACAGGCCTGCTCGACCCGCCCGTCGAAATCCGCCCTGTCTCCGGCAAAACCCATAATCAAGTCGACGACATTATTGATGAAGTTCAGAAAGTCGCGGCAAAAGGTTTCCGCTCGCTCGTCACAACCCTGACAAAAAAAATGGCGGAGGACCTGACGGAATATATGAGCGACCAAGGCATCAAGGTTCGCTATATGCACAGCGATGTCGATACGCTGGAACGAATCGAAATTATTCGGGATTTGCGCCTTGGCGTCTTTGACGTTCTGATTGGAATTAATTTATTGCGCGAAGGCTTAGATATTCCCGAATGTGCTTTTGTCGGCATACTTGATGCGGATAAGGAAGGTTTTCTGCGCTCTGAAACATCGCTGGTCCAAACCATTGGTCGCGCGGCGCGAAATGCCGAAGCCAAGGTTGTTCTCTACGCTGATAAAGTCACAGGCTCAATGAAGCGCGCAATGGACGAAACAGACCGCCGCCGGAAACGGCAGATGGCACACAATCTAGAACATGGCATCACACCGCAAACAGTCCTGCGCGGCGTCGCCGATATGGTCGGCGACAGCGAGGCGTCTCAGAAAATCAAAGACGAAGCCAATAGCTACACACCCTCGGGCCGCAAGAAAGGCGCGCGCGGCAAAAGGCGCGCGATGGAAATGGCGGAGGATGCAGAACCTTTTATGGGCGGCAATATGCAGGCTGCTATGGCTAACCTCGAAAAGCGCATGTTTGAAGCGGCGGAAAATCTCGAATTCGAAGAAGCCGCGCGACTGCGTGATGAAATGCACCGCCTAAAAGCACAGGCGGCAGTCTCCGATAATTAAATAATAAAAAATTTGATGAACCCAAAATAAATGAACGGAAGTTAAATAGAAAACGACCTCCTAAAGATTATCTTTGACCTCAGCGACTGAGTTGATAATTAACTATTGAAATTTTTTAAAAATGAAGTTTCTACTCTGGGGGGAGTCTTAGATGACCATCGAAAAAGCCATAACACTTGCCGTGCCATATATTTTGCCGGCCATTGGCGCATTGATTGTTCTCTTTATTGGACTTCGTATCGCCCGCGCGATTGGCTCGCGCGCCGAAGCAGGTTTTAATAAAGCTCCAAATTCTGACCCTTCTCTCTCACGCTTTTTCGCGAGCCTCGTTCGATATTTGTTGATCGTTATCGTCTTGATGGCAGCATTAGCAATTTTAGGAATTGATACGTCACCTATCGTCGGTCTTATCGTCGCCTCTGGTGCGGCCTTAGCATTTGTTTTACAAGGTGCCCTCGGTAATTTCGCGGCTGGCGTCATGCTTATACTCTTTCGCCCGTTCAAAATTGGTGACGAGGTTGAAGCGGGCGGCGTAACAGGCGTCGTGACAGGTATTGAACTTACGGCAACACGCCTGAAAACAGCAGATAATATTGAAATTATCGTCGCAAATGGCGGCATTTGGGGCGGAACAATTAAAAACCGAACATCTATGGGTGCTCGCCGCCTCGATAGAAATTTCGGTGTCAGCTATGACAGCGATATTGACAAGGCCATAGCGGCCATCACCTCTGCCGCGGCTTCAAACCCCCGCGTGCATTCAGACCCAGCACCTTGGGCAAAGGTTGTAAATCTCGGCGATAGTTCCGTCGATATTCAATTGCGCGCATGGTGTAATGCGAGCGATTACAAAGCGCTCTCAACAGAAATTTCACAGCCTGTGAAACAAGCCCTTGATGCGGCAGGGATTGGCATTCCTTATCCGCATGAAGTCAAAATTAAACAACATGTTAAAAATTCAAAAGGCCGCGATAGCTTAGCTAAATTCAAAGCCTTAAAACAGAAAAACGCCTAAACTCTAACGCCCAATCTCAGGAGGATTTAATCATGGCAGCACAAGATGCAGCATCAAACGCGGTGGCCGAGGTCGCCGGAACAGTCGGAGAAGCCGGCGGCATGGCCGCCAAAGCAATGGATTGGGTGGTCACGAAAGGCCCAGGTCTAGCCGTTCAATTTGTTATATTCCTTGCAATCCTAATCATTGGTTTTTGGATTGCTAAAAAACTCGCAGCCACGGTGAAAAAGCTCGCGCTTAAAAGCCCCAATGTCGACGAAACTCTCGCGAATTTCCTGTCTTCAATTGTTGGCTATGTCATCAAAGTCATGGTCATTATCGCGGCCATCACAAAGCTTGGCGTAGAAACGACATCGCTT
>CAZNXP010000263.1:0-3136 GCA_964576955.1 uncultured Algimonas sp. | reverse complement strand
CATAAGGCTGCGATGCATAAGGCTGCGCGGCAGGGAGCTGAGCCCCGTAAGCTGGCGCGACAGTTTGAGCCGCAGCATAAGGAGCCGCCGCATATGGCGACGGTGCAACTTTTTGTGCACTATATTGGCTAGCAACCGCTTGTCCGCCATATGGCTGCGTGGCAACATTGCTTTGGGCGGCAGGGTAAGCGCTCTGACAGGCATTTGTATTTACGTTCGTATTAACAGGCGCCGTGTCTAACTGCTCAACGCAATAAGAGTTTGAAGCCCAATGTTGACCTTGTTGACCGAAATCTCCGCCGCCGAGGCCGCCAAATCCAGCCCAAGAGCATCCGCTCAAAGCTGACCCTAAGACAAGCATTGGAAGAAGTTTTGCATGATTTTGCATAATAGAACCCGTTTAATTCACCCAGTTTTTTCAAAGCTATTAGAGTATTTTGTTTAATATCTGGTGAGTCCCGCCTTAACCTTCGGCTAAGCATAATTTCGAGGTAAAGCTGCCTCATATCTAGCTCAGAGTATGCAAAGACGCAGAGCGGACTGCGCATTTGCAGTGCTTGCGATAGGGCTGGCTTGGTCCTAAGCCTGAAGGGCAAATGTTGAACTAAGGACAAACCCGATGAGCGAGATTGCATTCGACCCCTTGCCTGAACAGGTTAAATCTTTTCTGGCAAATCATCCGGACGGTGAGCCTGTGGTCATGCTAAATTTGCTGAAGTTTAAATCGAAGGCGACTTACCGCGACGGTGAAGATATTTCTGGCCGAGAGGCTTACGGGCGATATGGCGCAGCTTTTAGTCAAATGGTGGCCAACTTGAAAATTGACGGCGCCTATGCCGTTTTTAGCGGCAAAATCGGAAGCTGGTTAATCGGACAAGGCGAGGGCGAATGGGACGCCGTCGCCTTGTTCCGCTATCCTGATGCGAAGACCATGTTTGCGACAGTGAGCTCCGAGGCTTATCGTAAAATACATAAGCATAGAAAAGCGGGCCTAAAAGGCCAGCTCCTCATTGCCTGCGCTGATGGCGATATTTTTTAAAGGACCGCTATGCAAACCCTGCTCGTCAACAAGACCGATTTTACCGATATTGCTATTGTCAATTACGATGAAGGGCCGCTGCCAGAGGGACAGATTCGTGTTGATATTGGTCCCTTTGCGCTCACGGCGAATAATGTGACCTATATGGTGACTGGCGACCAAATTGGATATTGGTCCGTCTTTGACCCTGCCGCGTATAAGCTGACGCAAGATAAAACCCAAGGCCGCATGCCCGTTTGGGGTTACGGTGTTGTGCGCGAGTCGCGCTTTGCTGGTATAGAGGTCGGGGCCGATATTTACGGCTTTTTTCCTGTCGCAAAGTCTATGGATATGCAGCCGGGCCGCCTCAATAAACATGGCTTTACGGATATAGCCGAACACCGCTCCGGGCTGCACAGTCTCTATAGCAGCTATAGTTTCACCGCCGCCGACCCAAGTTACGGCGCGCATCGCGATTTGCAGCCTGTCCTGCGGCCGCTCTTTACAACGAGCTTTTTAATCGATGATTTTTTGGCGGAAGAGAGCTTCTTCGGCGCGGAGCAAGTTTTATTGCTGTCTGCGTCGTCTAAAACGGCGTTAGGTACCGCCTATTGCTTGAAAGCGCGCGGGGCGTTGCCCGTTGCAGGCCTTACGTCGGAGAGTAATAAAGCCTTTGTTGAGGGCACGGCGTTTTATAATTCCGTTTATTCTTACGATTCGATTACGGATATGAATCCCGATGGGAAAACCGTCGTTGTCGATATGTCAGGCAATATGGGCGTGATTGGAACCTTAGAAGATCACTTTGAAGAAAATCTGACCTATATTTGCCGTGTGGGTATTTCTCATTGGCAAGAAGCGGCCAAAGCACCGCCGAAACGTACAGCCACGCCAACAGCTTTCTTCTTCGCACCGGACCGTGCCAAACAACGGATTGGCGATTGGGGTCAATCTGGATTTGCCAAGAACCTCGGCGCGCGCTGGATGCCATTCTTGGCCTCAGCTAAAGACTGGATGAGCATTGAAAAACAAACGGGCATAGGTCCCGTTTTGGAAAATTACAAAGACCTGCTCGGGGGCCAAAGCGCGCCGTCTAAGGGCTATCTTTTCACGCTTTAGGAGGCGGCCATGAGCTATAAGTGTTTTGAGGTAAAAATCTCGGATGGTGTGGCGCATATTATTATGAACCGCCCTGAAAAGCGTAATGCGATGATCGAGGAGTTTTGGAGGGAACTACCAGAGATTATTCGGGATATTGATGAGAACGCGAAAGCCCGCGTCATCGTTTTGTCATCAACGGGCCCCATTTTTTGTGCCGGCATAGATATTACTATGCTCAAATCAGATGTTGGAATTGGGAAGGATAAAAACCACCCGCAACATGGCGCGGCATTTTACCCGCATGTGAAGCAATTACAGGCGTCGATGTCTTCGCTAGAAACCTGCCGAATTCCGGTTTTAGCAGCGATACAGGGCGGCTGTTACGGCGGCGGCGTGGATCTGATAACGGCCTGCGATATGCGTTACGGAACTGAAGACAGCTTCATCACGATTTACGAAATCAATGTCGGCATGACAGCCGATGTCGGAACTTTTCCGCGTATTCTCAATCATATGCCTGAAGGCGTAGTGCGTGAACTCGCCTATACAGGCCGGAACATGGGCGCGGAAGAATGTAAATCGCGCGGACTTTTTAATGAGGTCTATGCAGATCATGCTTCTATGTTAGAAGCCGTGATGGAAACCGCGCGCGAAATCGCGTCAAAGCCGCCGCTCGCGATCTATGGATGTAAGCGCATCATCACATATTCCCGTGATCATAGCACAGCGGATACGCTAGATAATATCGCCGTCTGGAATATGTCTATGTTGATTCCCAGTGAGATGACGGAGGCGATGATATCTGGGAAAGAGAAACGCCCTGGAAAATTCGCGGAATTGCCCATTTCGAAGTCTTAAATAGGGCTTGCCGAAGACCTATCTAACCGAACTTTATGAAAAATTGAGGCGAAAAAAAACCAAGGGTTTATTTTGCGCCCGCAATAAACCCTTGGTTTGGAAACCCACATGTCCAAGCAGCAAGGTTTTGAAACGCCCCAAACGACTTACCGCCACACA
>CAZNXP010000262.1:0-3172 GCA_964576955.1 uncultured Algimonas sp. | reverse complement strand
CATCGTCCTCATCGTCCTCATCGTTAGAGGCAACATCCGCCTCGGCAAGGAAATCTTCGAAAGGTTTATCGTCTTCTGAACTTGTGGCTCCACCAAAGAAACCGCCAAGAGAGTCGGTGCCCGACCCAAAGCGCGTCGTTTTACCAAGTCCGCCAACACTCGGTTCAGTCCCGGGTTTAAAGGCTTCGAGAATAAATTCGGGTGCGCCAATATAGGTCGGCTCCCCTGTCGTCCGGTTGACTGGCGCAAGGGTTACGCCATCGGGAATTCGGAAAGGCACTTTTGATTGATTCTTCAAAACCGTTTCCAAAAAGTCCTGTACAATTGGAACGGCAGAACTTGATCCTGTTTCGCGGCCCATTTGTTCGGGCGTATCCATGCCGACATAAACGCCGACGACGAGGTCAGGCGAGAAGCCCATGAACCAATTATCGAAACTGTCATTTGTTGTTCCTGTCTTGCCGCCCAAAGGACGTGCAAGGGACCGCAATCTAACGCCCGTCCCATTCTGGACGACGCCCTGCATGATATAGGTCACTTGATAGGCGGTAACGGGGTCAATAACTTGGGTGCGGTTATCAGGGAGCTCTGGCGGCGGTCCGCCCGTAAAACTCTCCTGCTGACAGGTGTCGCACTGAATATCAAAAGCATTGAAAACGGTCGCGCCATTGCCGTCTTGAACGCGGTCAAGAATACGCGGCTCAACAGCTTTGCCGCCATTTATCATCGTCGAATAAGCGGTCGCGAGGCGCAGTAGCGTTGTTTCACCGGCGCCCAAAGCCCAAGCTAATTCAGGTTTTGGCTCTTCGTAAATGCCAAAGCGTTGAGACAATTTCATAACAGGCGCCATGCCCATCTCATTTGCCAACCGAACCGTCATGGCGTTTCGAGACTTTTCAACACCTAAACGTAGGGTCGAGAGGCCGTAGAAATTACCTTCATTATAGTTTTCCGGCTTATAGAAACGCTCACACTCGTCTTCTTCGGGTTCTTCTTCGCCGTCTTCTGTTAAATCATCTTCGCTATCATCCTCGACACGTTCCTCTTGCGCGCCCCGCAGCTTGAGCGTGCCCAATTCTGTTTCTTCGCACTCAACATCTTTTTTCTCGATAACAAAGGGTGCATCCAGAATTTGGTCCGCAGGGGTGAACCCATTCTCTAACGCTGCCGCATAGACAAATGGCTTAAAGGCCGAACCCGGCTGGCGCTTGGCTTGGGTCGCGCGGTTAAATTGTGACTGCTCGAAACTATAGCCGCCAACCATCGCCAAGACGCGGCCCGTATGCGGGTCCATCGCGACCAAAGCGCCATTCGCCTTTGGGACCTGACGCAAATTATAAGTCGTTGCAGGGTCTGCTCCTGCCTTCACGACTGAGCGCTGCACAAGGATAACATCTCCTGTTTTCAGGACAGATTTGGCCGTTTTCAAATCTGGACCAACGGCGCCTTTGGGCAGCGCCTTTTTCGCCCAGAGGAAATCTTTAAGCGCCATGGTGCCTTTGGCATCAATATCGGGATATGTCTCACCTTCAGGCCAATCGGCTGGCGGCGCGAAACGCAGGTCTACCGATTTGTCAGAGACGTCCATAACAAGCGCGACGCGCCAATCACCCGTATCCGCAGGCGCTTTGACGGCGGCAAGTTGTTTTTTCCAATCTGACATGGATTCAAAAGATGTCAGAGGACCGCGATATCCATGACGGCGGTCCATAATCTCAAGTCCGCGGCGGAGCGCACGGCGGCCCTCAAGCTGCATGGATGTATCTAGCGTCGTACGGATAGACAGACCGCCTTCATAAAGCTCATCTTCACCGTACATTTGATAAATTTGCTTGCGGGCTTCTTCGACGAAATAATCGGCCGCGAGATATTCCGCGCCCTCTAAGCGCTTTGTCCAATCTAGCTCGCCCGCTTTCGCTTCATCGGCAATCTTTTGGGTGATATATCCATCTTCGACCATTCTGCCCAAAATATAGGCTTGGCGGGCCTTTGCGCGCTTAAAGCCGCGCTCATCATCCAAGCGGTAATTTGACGGTCCCTTAGGAACGGCGGCGAGATAGGTCATCTCCGCCAATGTCAAATCCTGCATGGGCTTGCCGAAATGTTTGAGCGACGCCGCCGCGACGCCATAAGCCCCGCGTCCAAAATAAATTTCATTGAGATAAAGCTCGATAATTTCATCTTTGGTGAATGCTTTTTCCATCCGGCGCGCAATCGCGATTTCGCGGACTTTACGCTTTATGCTGTAATCATCACCAACGAGGAAGTTCTTTGCCACTTGCTGCGTCAGGGTTGATGTGCCGCCAATGCGCTGTCCTTTGAGCTTTTTACCCGGCGCAGAAAGTGCGGCACGTGTCAGGCCAATTGGGTCCCATCCATTATGTCGATAAAAGCGCTGATCCTCGGCTGAGACGAAAGCCAGCTGCAAATCGCGCGGTATCGTATTGACGGGAACAAACACGCGGGCCTGTTTCGAAAACTCATCGATGAGCTTACCGTCGCCTGCGTGTACGCGGGACATAACAGGCGGTTCATATTCGGATAAGCTCTCCACACTCGGCAGATCCCGAGTCCATATGACAAAAAGCACAAATAGGATGATGGCACCGATAAGACCCAAAACGAAGCCAAGTCCAAACATCCATTTGAAAATACGCCAAAACTTACCCCAGCGCGAGGTCGGACGCGAAACTGTGTCAGCTGAATGTGGCGTAATTGTCTCAGTCATAGCTCGAATCATCTGACCGCGGAATGCGGCTTAAATAAGGTGTTAGCGGGGCATTGCTACTTTATAAAGGCTTTGAATCAGGCGCGAAGGCCATCAATTTTGCGCCATATAAGTATCAATCGCCCGCTCAACCGCTGATAAAATTTTCGCCCGATGGGCCTGTGTTCTCAGCAATGTTTCGTCTTGAGCATTGGATAAAAAACCCAATTCCAACAAAACAGCCGGAACGTCAGGGGCCAAAAGCACGTAATATCCTGCGCGGCGATGGGAGTTTGCCACCAAAACCGTCTTCCCTCTCAGCTCAGAGAGGAGGATTTTCGCGAATTCGTCCGACTGACTCTCTGTTTTACGTTGCGCCAAATCGACAAGAATATCGCCTACAGGGTCACTTTGCTCAGACAAGTCGACATCTAAAATCCAGTTTTGATTATTCACAATGCGCTT
>CAZNXP010000261.1:0-3180 GCA_964576955.1 uncultured Algimonas sp. | reverse complement strand
GCTTCGCGCGGGTCATAACAGGCGCGCGCGACAAGAATTAAGCCAATATAATCGGCTTCGCTTTCATGTTTGCGAGAGAAGGGCAGGGCGTAGCCATATTGGCTCACGCCGCCAAAAACACCCATAACCGCCCGCTGCGCGCCAATATCCATTCCGCCCGCGCCAAGCGAGACGCCTGCGCCGACAATGCGCTGCATATTTTGCTGGGCCATACGCTCTGCGCCGTGATGGGCGAGGGCATGACCAATTTCATGGCCCATGATAACGGCAATTCCATTTTCATTTTCCGCAATCGGGATGAGGCCTGTGTAGATAGCGGTATAGCCGCCCGGCAAAGCGAAAGCATTGGCTTGGTCGCTGTCGATAACATTAAAGGCCCATTCAAAACCGGGGTCCTCAGGTGCAGCGGCTCGTTTCAACCGCTCCCCAATTTGTTGGACGGCCTGCACGACCGGCTCATTTGGCGAGACGACCCGCGAATCGCTTAAAATTTGTTGGTAGGATTGCAGCCCAAGCGCCATCTCTTGGGAATGTTCCATCGTGCGCAGTTGTTTCCGGCCTGTGAGCGGCACGGTTTCTTGGTTCATCAGGTAATAAACGCCGGCGCCAACGGCGAAGAGCAGCATGATCTGCCAGCGAAACCCGCCGCGGCGACGGACTCTCCTTCCTCCGCCTAGTTGGCTCATGCCATTTGCGGTGCGGCGGACGGGGGTGCGAGACCCATATTGTCTGCGATATACCATAATAAAGCCTCTTCCTTTGGGGTAGATTAGCCGTTGCTTCGGCGATGTCCAACCCCAAACCTTCGGACCTGCCCTTAACACCTGAGGAAAAGTCAAGTTTTCCCCATGTTTACGGCAGTTTCAAAGGCTTGAATGCTTGCGCCGATAGGCCGATTTCACTAAGGCGGGGCAATTTGCTTTTCCGCGAGAATATAGGTCGATTTCATGCCTAAACGTACTGACATTAGCTCCATCCTGATTATCGGAGCAGGTCCCATCATTATTGGCCAGGCCTGTGAGTTTGATTACTCTGGCGTTCAGGCCTGTAAAGCCCTGCGAGATGAGGGGTATCGCGTCATTCTCGTCAATTCTAACCCCGCCACAATTATGACCGACCCGGGCATGGCTGATGCGACCTATGTCGAGCCCATTACCCCTGAAATCGTCGAAAAAATTATCGCGATTGAAAAACCCGATGCTTTGCTGCCGACAATGGGCGGTCAGACAGCTTTGAACACGGCGCTCGCATTAGAGCAAATGGGCGCGCTCGAAAAACACGGCGTTGAGATGATTGGGGCCAAGGCTGATGTCATTGATAAGGCGGAATCGCGTGAACGTTTTGCGGCGGCCATGACGAAGATTGGCTTAGAGAACCCGCGCGCGACGATTATCACCGCGCCGGTCAACGCAAATGGCGACGTCAATATTGCTGAGGGCGTGGCTGAAGCTGTGCGTAAGCTCCCCGAAACCGGATTGCCTGCGATTATCCGCCCCGCCTTTACAATGGGCGGCACAGGCGGCGGCGTCGCTTATAATCAACAAGAGTTTGAAGAAATTGTCCGCTCTGGTCTCTCGGCGTCTCCGACAAATGAAGTGCTCGTCGATGAGAGCCTCTTGGGCTGGAAAGAATATGAGATGGAAGTCGTCCGCGACAAAGCGGATAATTGCATCATCATTTGCGCCATTGAAAATATTGACCCGATGGGCGTGCATACAGGCGATTCCATTACGGTTGCGCCTGCGCTGACCCTGACGGATAAAGAATATCAAATCATGCGCGATGCTTCGATTGCGGTGCTGCGTGAAATCGGCGTTGAGACCGGCGGGTCCAATGTCCAGTTCGGTGTGAATCCAGTCGATGGCCGCATGGTTGTTATTGAAATGAACCCGCGTGTGTCTCGCTCTTCGGCTCTCGCTTCGAAAGCGACGGGATTTCCTATTGCTAAAATCGCGGCAAAGCTCGCGGTGGGCTATACGCTGGATGAGCTGGACAATGATATTACGGGCGCAACGCCTGCGGCCTTTGAGCCGACCATTGATTATGTCGTCACAAAAATCCCGCGTTTTGCCTTTGAGAAATTCCCGGGCAGTGAAGCGGTTCTCACAACGGCTATGCGTTCAGTCGGCGAAGCCATGGCGATTGGGCGGACCTTTACGGAATCGCTACAAAAAGCGCTGCGGTCTTTAGAGACAGATCTTGTCGGTTTGGACCCGATTGATTTGGGATTGACGGACCCAGATGAAATATCGTCCGCGCTGAAATCCCGTCTGTCCATCCAAGCGCCAGACCGGATTTTGGTCATTGCGCAAGCCTTCCGCGCTGGATTTACCGTCGAG
Organism: uncultured Algimonas sp.; assembly: GCA_964576955.1. Taxonomy (GTDB): domain Bacteria; phylum Pseudomonadota; class Alphaproteobacteria; order Caulobacterales; family Maricaulaceae; genus Litorimonas. The sequence goes on along the minus strand of CAZNXP010000261.1, from coordinate 841 downwards.
AAAGTTCAGCAATATACGAAATTTGATCCCTGGTTCCTACGCCAGATTGAGACGCTGATTAAAGCGGAGAATTGGCTGTCGGAAAATGGATTGCCAAAAGATGCCCAGACATGGCGCGCGATTAAATCCGAAGGCTTCTCTGATATTCGGATTGGTCAGCTTACAGGTAAATCTGAAAGCGCTGTGCGTAAGGCTCGCCATAAAGCTGGCGTACGGCCTGTCTATAAGCGGGTTGACACTTGCGCGGCAGAGTTCGCCGCCAAGACGCCATATATGTACTCGACCTATGAAACCCCGAGTTTCGGCGGCTCAGTTCAAAATGAAGCCCGTGTATCAGACCGCAAAAAAGTTGTTATCCTTGGCGGCGGTCCCAACCGCATCGGCCAAGGCATTGAGTTTGATTATTGCTGTTGTCATGCGGCTTACGCCATGGCGGAACTCGATATTGAATCCATTATGGTCAATTGTAACCCAGAGACTGTCTCGACCGATTACGATACGTCCGACCGTCTATATTTCGAACCTTTGACGGAAGAAGATGTTTTGGAACTTATCCAGGGCGAAATGGCGTCGGGTGAACTTCTCGGCGTTATTGTGCAATTTGGCGGGCAGACACCGTTGAAACTCGCCGAAGCTTTGGAAGCCAATGGCATTCCTTTGCTGGGCACAAAACGCGACGCGCTGGACCGCGCTGAAGATCGCGAACGGTTCAAAGACCTTGTCGACACATTGGGCCTGAAACAGCCCAATAATGCGATTGCGCGCAATGCGAAAGAAGCCCAGGCGGCGGCAGATATTGTCGGCTATCCGCTCGTGCTGCGTCCGTCCAATGTCCTCGGCG
>CAZNXP010000260.1:0-3181 GCA_964576955.1 uncultured Algimonas sp. | reverse complement strand
AGCGTCTCATTTAGCATCTCCTCAGACACTTCTGGCAACTCTAACTGGTAGGTCGTCTCACTAAACCCTGTTGAGGCGTTGGTATCTGCACCAAAAGCCAAACCAAAGCGTTCTAGCCGCTTTGTCATCTCGCCTTCCGGGATATTTTCGGAGCCGTTAAAGGCCATATGTTCTAGAAAATGCGCGATCCCGCGTGTGGCTTCTGTTTCATTGATTGAGCCCGTGTCGATTCGCATCAAAAGCGTCGCCGTTTTCGTCGGCGTATCATTCTCTCTGACCGCATATCTTAGCCCATTAGGTAGCTCGCCATAGGTGATCGCCTCATCAACGGGCAGATCGGACGCCATATGCGCAAATGGCACATCGTCTATAGATGGAATTTTTACAGGTTGAGCCTTACAGCCAGCCACAAAAAATAAAGCAATTACAGAGACTTGTGACAAATAAGACAAACGCATGACCTTTTCCAAAACACTTATGGGACAACAGAATCGTTACCTATGTCTGTGACCTGCGATTCATGTCGGTGCAAGTCACCTTTTTCGTCAACATAGTTTACTCATTAACCTTGATTTCAAGAAATCAATCTGACTGCAAATTCGGCGCTTGAAACTAGAATTTCACTGCTTAAGAGACGCTCCATGTCTACAAATCATGCAGATCACGAGATTTTCGTTTTCGATTTTGACGGAACGATCACGACTCGCGACACATTTGCCCTATTTTTGCGATATTACGCAGGCTCCTTTCTTTGGCTAATGAACATCCTTCGCCTTCTACCGACCTTTGCAGCCTATAAATTTGGCAAAATTGACCGCCATGCCGTCAAAAAAGCCGTTATTCGCCGCTTTTTTGCGGGAAAACTGGCCTCTGACGTCGACTCCCGCGCTGCACGGTTCGCGCAAGAGGTCATACCGGGCTTGATTCGTCCGGCAGCACGGAAAAGAATTGATGCGCTTTTGGCCGATCCAAATTGCGGACCCGAGTCATTATATATATGCAGCGCTTCAATCGGTCCGTATCTGCGAAGTTGGGCAAGTTCATGTGGCATTCATATTACAAACGTCATGGCCACGGAGTTAGACGTTAACGACGACAGAATCACAGGAGCCCTAAAAGGGTATAATGTGTGGGGAGAAAACAAGGTTCGCCGTATTTTGGACCAATTTCTGCCACATTCTGTCAAAATAGTGGAAGCTTATGGGGATACGAGGGGAGATTGGGAGATGTTACACGCCGCTGAGGCGTCTTTCTTCAAACCTTTTCGCGTAACACCAATTAGCAATTGAAATACCTTTCTCAACCTTTAAGAGGAAGTTAACGTCTTCCGTCCGTTTGATGGACGCGAGGCTTATTGGAGGTATTCGCATGTCGCGGATAACTATAACTGGAGACTTTGGGGGTTTTCTTAAAATGAAACGCACTCTTTTATTGGCCGCATCGGCCGCGGTATTAGCCGCACCAACAATCGCTCAGGAGCTACCACCCGGTAATCCACTCCCCGGCGAATGTTTTGCACGGGTTATTGTCCCTGCACAGTATCAAACTTCGACTGAAACAGTTGTTCTGCGTCAGGCTGGCCAAGAGATCAAAAAGATCCCTGCCGTGCTTGAAACAGTTACGGAACGTGTTCTCGTTCAAGAAGAAGGCGTTGAGCTCTTTATTGCTGGCGCGGGCGGCGGAGGCATTGTCCCTGGCCGTGGTCGTGTCACAGTCACAGTCAATGGAACTCCCTACACTATTGATTCCTCCAGAACGGTAACCAATGCCTCGGGCGCGCGGATTGGTACTGTTGACTCATCAGGTAACATCGTCGCGACGAACGGAAGCGTTTTGGCGGCCAGTGCTGTAAACCCCCTTACACTTATCGGCACAGGGTCTTCACGGACACGCTTGGTTGTTGGCGGCACGACTTACTCAGTTGCCTCTGACGGTCGCGTATATAATGCCTCTGGTTCTAGCATCGGGTCTCTAGACGGATCTGGTAATATTGTTGCATCAGGCGGACGCATCGTTTCCCGCTCTGCTGTAAATGCATATTCTGGCGGCGGTTCATCATCTGGCCAGCCTTCATTCCGCACAGTCACTGAGACTGTTGTTGTTCAAGAAGCCTCTACTGAACTCGTAGCTATTCCTCCAGTCTACGAAACTGTCTCAGAGACAGTCGTCGTTCAGGCAGAGTCTGTTGAATATACAACAATCCCAGCAGTCTATGAGAACTACACTGAAACAGTGGTTGTGCAGGAAGCCTCTACAGAGCTTGTCACTATTCCAGCGACATTTGAGACAGTTCAAGAAACAGTCATCGCGCAAGAAGCGTCGACAGAACTCGTCACAATCCCGGCGACATATGAAACTGTCTCCGAGACAGTCGTTGTTCAGCCAGCCTCTGTTGAGTACACAGTTGTTCCTGCTGTCTTTGAGACCGTTCAAGAAACAGTTGTCTCGCAAGAAGCCTCTACAGAACTCGTCACAATTCCGGCGACATATGAAACTGTGACTGAAACAGTCGTTGTTCAGGAAGCGTCTACAGAGCTTGTGACGATTCCACCGACATTCGAAACAGTTCAAGAAACAGTCATCGCGCAAGAAGCGTCGACAGAACTCGTCACAATCCCTGCGACATTCGAAACTGTCACTGAAACAGTCGTCGTTCAGCCTGCATCAGTCGAATATGTGACTGTTCCTGCTGTCTTTGAAACTGTCTCAGAAACAGTTGTTGTTCAGGAAGCCTCTACAGAGCTCGTTACAATTCCAGCGACTTTCGAAACTGTCTCCGAGACAGTCGTTGTCCAAGAAGCGTCAACAGAGCTTGTCACTGTGCCGCCTGTCTTCGAAACAGTCACAGAAACAATCGTTTCAAAAGCTGCCAGCACAGAGCTTGTCTCTATCCCGGCGACATATGAAACAGTGTCTGAAACTGTTGTTGTTCAGCCAGCCAGTGTCGAATATCAGGTTGTTCCTGCTGAATATGAAGATTACGCTGAAACAATCGTTGTTCAGGAAGCCAGCACAGAGCTCGTTTCTATCCCAGCAACATTCGAAACTGTCTCCGAGACAGTCGTTGTTCAGCCTGCAACAACTGAATATCAGGTCATTCCACCTGTATATGACACAGTTAGCGAGACAATCGTTGTTCAAGAAGCCAGCACAGAGCTCGTCTCTATTCCGGCAACGTTCG
>CAZNXP010000259.1:0-3193 GCA_964576955.1 uncultured Algimonas sp. | reverse complement strand
TGCATGGATATTATAGCCATTTAAGAAAGCCGCGGTCGGTGCCGGAACTCGCATACCCGGCATGGCAATGACTCTCGATTGATCGCCCGCCCCCCAAGTCTCGACAGCCTTTAGCAATATGTCAGAGCCAGCGGAACATCTGCCAGCCACACCAACCGCCAGTGTATCCATCAAAAATATCTTCAGATATTTTATTGCCTCAGGGGTCAGGTCGGAAAACTCTGTGGCCCGAACAAAATCGACAATAGCTAAACTTGTTTCAACACTGCGGGTCCGAGAACCAAGCTCATCAGGAAGTGTTGCATCACTGGCGGGCATAGAGAGAACCTAGTTCTTCTTTAGAAAGTCGACGATTTCTTCCGTCGATTGATTGTCACCAGACAGCGCATCAACTTCATGTCGTAAGGAGCGAAGCAATCTAGAAATAAAGTCTGAATGCTTGATTTGGCGCTCGGTTCCCACAGAAGAACTCGGAATGAAGGTCTCAATATCATTGCGTGAGACGACGCCTTGATCTTCAAGCAAACGCTCTAATGTATCTGCACGTTCCCGCGAAACTGCCAATTCCTCTGCAAGAACCATAATCATTGACAGCAAATGATCAGAGGAGTCTTCTCCCAAATATTTCGGACGTTTTCCCTTGGCCTTTTTAAGAGCCAGACTCTGAATATCTGAAGGCGTGAGCATATCTATGATTTCTTCGCGACATAAGCATGCCAAGCGGGTGCACGGCCATGATCTTCATTTTTCATATCAAAATCAGCCGCTCTGAGCGACGCATGAGAAATCTTATCTTTCGCGAAACCCCGACTTTCAAAAAGCTCAATCAAGTCAATTTCATGCATAGCAGACCAGAAGGGTTCATTATTATTATAGGAGTCCCAATCTCGGATAAATTGCTCATAGACAGGCATATCATCGGTATATTGCGGTTGCTCCAAGTGTAGCGTCACACCATCTTTAGCGAGGACTCGAAACGCCTCATTCATTATTTTGGGTAAAGATTTGGCTGATAGCTCATGCAGGAATATTGATGTCATGACGAAATCAAACTCGCCATCCTCAAAGGCGCTTAAATCTTCCCCCGACATTTGCATAAAGGTTATATTTTTAACCCCAAGAGAGGTCGCGCGAGCATGTCCGTAGCGTAGCATCGGCGCCGATATATCAATCGCAACAATGTCCGCTTCAGGGAAAGCTTGCGCAATAGGTAGTAGACTATTGCCGAGGGCACACCCAATATCCAAAATACGTTTTGGTTTGAAACTCGCATCTTGATCTTTCAGCCATTGCGCCACAGACTTTCCAGCACCGTCACATAGACCGCCAATCGAGCCTCCAGTTGTGACAAAAAAACCTGCATCATAATTCGCGGCAGGAGAAACATCCCCTTCAACAAGTTCGCGATGATAACTGCCGGGCATACAATGATGATCTACGGCTTTGACATACGGCGGCACCTCTATGGACGAGTCCAATATTAGCCGATTTGAGCCTTCGTTAAATTCCTTGGCGCGGCGCGCGAGACTATCCAATTGCCGTAAGGTGACATGTTGCCCATTGACCTGCCGCATCTCCATCGTGTTGCGGCGCAAAGCACCCCAAACATTATGCAATTTATCCTTATTCATGGCCTTACGAACATCGTGCCGCGTTTTGGGTTCGTGTCCGTGTTTTCGAACAAAAGCAGGCAAAACACGTTTCTCGTAAGCGAGTGCGTTACCCGGAGATATTTCCTTCGCAATGGTTTTATAAAGACAAGCTTCAAAGTTGAAACGTGCGCGCTCGTCATGGGTCATATCAGGATAAATTCCATGACGTTCTGCCTGTGTTATTGGAGGCGCCACATCAGCTTTTTTCAAACTACCCGTCTTATCTTTTGATGCCATTACCAATCGCCTTTAATATTGTCATACGCACTAATTAGGCGACGCGGCGTTCTTTGATAATTGTTCTACCGATTAACTCGCCTTCCAGATACCACTGCCAGACACGACCGCGGTGTTGAAAGTCTTTATCCATCTGAATTAATTCATGTATCATCGCGGAAGGTACATCAAATGGCGAATAGCCTTCAATTGTGGTCCTGTGCCAAGACACACGTATCGTTGGCAAATCTCCGATTCTTAAAGGCTCTTCCCAAACAAGCCCTTTCGAGCGCTCATTTTCGAACCCCATTTTATAACCACTTTCGTCATCGCCAGTCATCTTAAATGAAAATTTGAAATCTTCCGTATGGCCATTATCCCATTCATACTGATTACGTTGATCATAATCATTCGGACGATCTTTTGGAAACATATGTGTCAAACGTGACTTATGGCGATCTAGTTCTTTTCCTTCAACGTCAGTATAAATATAGACGCCTTCCCAAATTCCTTCCGAGCCACCATGTTGTGGCATTTTTTCTTTAACTCGGTTCAAAATAGTCTCCAATTTAATCAAATTTTCTTGGCAAGTTTTGCCTAAAATATTCAAAATAGACGCCGATATATAGCTTAGTTTGAATACAAGCTAACGATGTAAATAATAGAGTGGAGAAATACACACGTGCGACAAAAGTGCACTTTTGATGACAATCATAATCGCCTATCGATTAAACAGCCAATTCGACGGAAAACAACAAAAGGTTTCAATAACACACTCTGAGAAGACTTATAATTTATGGAGTAAATAAGCATGGCATTCGAAAACAAGCCCCTTACGAGACGAAAAGCTTTAACCGGAGCCGCCGCCATTTCAGCAGCAGGTGTTGCTGCCTGTAGCGCAGAAACAACATCAAAGCCCGCTACTGAAACCGCTCCCGCCAAAAAAGAATTAGTATTAAATTATAATGACCCAAAATGGAATCGTGACGCACTGGCTCGCCTTCATGGGAATTTGGATTTTTCAAAAGAGAAAATCGGGTGGTTTAAAGGCAAAGCGATTGGTGTAGTTCCAGGTAAGAAAAACCTTGAGATTTGTGGTTTCGAAGGCTTTTCAGTTACGCGTCTTATACCCTGGCCTAACGGCGCTTACAGAAAACTCCTTCGTGAAGTCGGATTTTACACCGATTTGAAAACAGGTGAAGTTTTAGAAAAACTAGAAAATCCATATACAGGCGAAATTGTTCGGACGGTTCCAATCGCAAATGACCCCTTCAATTTCACAATCGAAGAATATTGGCCTGAACCACCAAATTATGGGGGTTTAA
>CAZNXP010000258.1:0-3209 GCA_964576955.1 uncultured Algimonas sp. | reverse complement strand
AGCTGTTCATGGGCGTCTGATTCGGTGTTTTGCTGGCCAAATGTCATGGTCCCTAAACAAGCCGAACTAACCTTAATATCCGTACGTCCGAGGTTTCGGAGTTCCATAAAGCAATCCTAAAGTGTTATTAACGTGGTGAGTATTTGTATTCTGGTATAAAAGCGACTATATAAGTGGCAACGCCACTACAACGGCGAAACGAGATATTGAAGGAGATATCATGAACCAATTTAATGCAACCAATGTAGGCACAACAGCCCCTACAGATGTGGGCCTCGCCTCGTTCCTCAAAGGGACTTATAGATATATGGCAATGGCCATGGGCGTGACGGCCGTTGTCGCCTTCTTCACGGGACAGGCCGTTCAAGCAGGGACAATCCCTGCCTCACTTATCTGGAACCCCGTCACGGCTATTGGCTCCTTCCTTGTGATCGTATTTGGCTTTGGAATGGTTGGCCGTAAACTTCCATCTATGTCGAAAGGCGGCGTGCTCGCGTTCCTCTTCGGTTTTTCTGCCTTTATGGGCGTCTTAATGTCTGCCTATGCAACGGCGGCCTATGACCCGACAATTGTCGCGAAAATCTTCTTCATGACTGTTGCCATGTTCGGCGCTTTATCGATGTTTGGTTACACGACCAAGTTTAACCTTGGCGGCATTGTAAAATATGCCTTCGCAGCCTTCCTCGGCGTTATCGCGATTAGTTTCGTCGGGATGTTTGTTCCAGCCCTTAGCATTTTCGCAGGCGGAACATTTGGTCTGGTGCTTAACCTTGTGGGTCTCGCAGCCGTCTCTGTGATCGCAGCCTGGGAAACGCAGCATCTGAAGCGCGTTTATTACGCCTATGCGAATGATGCGAGCATGCAGGGCAAAATGCAGGCCTTTGGTGCAGCGTCGCTTCTGCTGACTTTCATCAATATGTTCTCATTCTTGATGAACCTATTTGGCGGCGAATAAGCCAGCTTTCATATGATTTTAAAGCCATCCTTCGGGGTGGCTTTTTTTATGCGGTAAATTACCGCCGGAGCCCGCATGGTTAAGGGGAGATTAAGCCCCTTGGTCTAACGCTTACCTCATGCGTATCACCTGCAAAGCTCTGATGAATACGGCCCTCGCTGGAACCGCCTGTGCCTATCTGTGCGGCATGGCTGTGCTGGCCGGATTTGCAGCTTCGGCCAAAGACTTGCCAGACCCGAAGAAACTCTGGGAGAGCAACCGTCCGGTGTCTGTGCAAATTATCGACCGTAATGGCCGCGATATTCTGGTGCGCGGCGCAGCCGTAGAACGCCCCGTCGATATAGAGGCTTTGCCCTTCCATATTCCTGTGACTTTTCTGGCCACGGAAGATGAGCGCTTTCGAAATCATATCGGTATTGACCCGCGCGCTTTATTGCGGGCCTGTTGGCAAAATATAAAAGCGAAGCGCTATGTACAGGGCGGCTCGACCCTGACCCAGCAATTGACCAAAAATATCTTCCTGACCCCAGAGAAGACGCTGTCCCGCAAAGCGCAAGAGATGATGCTCGCGATTTGGATGGAGCGGGATTTCACCAAAGACGAACTGTTAGAGATGTATCTCACGCGGATCTATTTTGGTAGCGGGGCTTGGGGGTTAGAGAATGCGAGCTTGCGCTATTTCAACAAACCCGCGTCCGAGCTCTCCCTAGCAGAAGCCGCCATGCTATCGGGATTATTGCGCGCACCCTCATCGCTTAATCCTGTCGCAAATCTTGACCGCGCGACCCGCCGCCAACATGTCATTTTAGACTCCATGGACGCACAAGGTTTGCTGGGTGAAAATATCGCGGCGGCGGCCAAAGCGGAACCCCTCACCATCCACAAGCCCAAAAACACGGACGGCGCGCAATATTTCGTCGATTGGATTTGGGCGGATTTGGAATCCCGTATCGGCGTCCCGACGCAAGATATCATCGTCCAAACAACATTGGATATTGATGCCCAAGCCGCCAGCCAAGCGGCCCTCTCCGCGCATTTGGACCCAGAGCGCGGGGCGCAACAAGGCGCCATTATTAGCCTCGACGGCACAGGCGGCGTGCGCGCCCTCGTCGGCGGACAGGATTACGGCGAGAGTCAATTTAACCGCGCCACCCAAGCCGTGCGGCAACCCGGCTCTGCCTTTAAACCCTTTGTCTATCTGACGGCCCTACGCGCTGGAAAATCGCCATGGGACGCGATTATTGACGCCCCCATCACGATTGAAGATTGGACGCCAGAGAATTTTTCTGAAGAACATGTAGGGTCCACCACCTTAAGCAAGTCACTCGCCAAATCCCTCAACACAGTGGCCGTGGCGCTAGGCGAAGAGATTGGCCGCGAGTCCGTCATTGCGACGGCTGAGCAACTCGGCTTGGAAAATCTCAAACCTTACCGCAGCCTCGCGCTAGGCGCGCAGGGACAAACACCCCTAGCCCTTGCGGAGAGCTATTTGCCTTTCGCCAATTGGGGCGCAAAGCGAGACGCTTACGGCATTCTGACCATCTCCACCGCTGACGGCACGCCGCTTTATGACCGCGCCGCGCCAAAAGGCGCCATCGTGCTAACCGCGCCAGAACTCGCCGATATGAATTATATGCTGACCGAAGTGGTTGAACGCGGCACAGGCCGCCGCGCCCGCATTGACGGACATATGATCGCGGGCAAAACAGGCACAACGAATGATTTCCGAGATGCGTGGTTTGTCGGCTATGCGCCTGACCGCGTGACAGCCGTTTGGGTCGGCAATGACGAGAATTCGGAAATGGACGAGGTGACAGGCGGAACCCTCCCCGCCATGATTTTCCAAGAAACAATGGCCGCGCAATTGGCAGACGCACCTGCCGCCAAACTCCCCATATCCACCCAGCCAGATTGGGCGCGAAAAGACGCCCAACTCCAAAATCTCTTATCGCGGTTAGAAGACCGACTGCCATAATTTCTAATTTAGCGGCCAAAGCGAGCCTTTCGTAAATTACCCCAAGCGGAATTTTCGGCTGGCCATCGAAGGGCGCAGCAAAGTGATAATTAAACAGGACATGCCCGCGTGATGGTCTCCACGATGGAGTACCAAAATAGTAAAGTTGTTTTACGCAAAGACCGCATATCCGATTGTAAGACGAACATACTTATGCATTTCGCTTGCGCGAATTACACGACCACGCGGCGATGGTTTTTGAAGAAACGGCCAGTCATAAACCCCTGAGTTCAGCCACTT
>CAZNXP010000257.1:0-3217 GCA_964576955.1 uncultured Algimonas sp. | reverse complement strand
CCTGCTGACTGGCGCGGGAGATGTCATCTGGGTCGGAAAATTGCCACGTCAAATCGGGACGCAAGGTGACCGTCTCTATCCCATGCTCTCCCGTCCCGCTGCCGATTTCCAATACGGATGCATCTTTAGGTATGATGTCGGCTAAGGCTTCGGAAATAACAGCTTTATTGCGGCCTGCTGACGGTGAAAACAACCGCGCCTCGTCAGATTTGCGGGCTTCTAATGCGACGGGCGGTTTACTCATTCGACAGCAATCGGCAGGCGAAGTTCAGCTTGCAGGCCGCCCATTTCAGACCGCGAAAACTCTAGCGAGCCATTATAGGCATCCGCCAAGTCTTTCACGATAGACAAGCCTAAGCCGCTCCCCGGGGTTGCTTCATCGAGACGCGCGCCGCGTTTTAGTGCCTCTTCAATTTCTTCAGCCGTCAATCCAGGACCATCATCCGAAATCCGGACCGTACAAATCCCGTCTTCAATTTTCTGCACAATAACATCTATTCGGCTACCCGTCCATTTGGCCGCATTATCCATTAAATTCCCAATCATATCTTCAAGGTCACGCGGATGACCCCGGAAGACAAGTCCCGTGTCGCCAATCTTATCAATCGTCAGATCTTTATCCCGGTAAATACGCGGCAAGGTGCGAACCAACCCATCAATGACGGGGTCCATATCCGCACGAACGCCAATAGCTTGACCCCGCGCGGCGGCACGTGCGCGGCGAAGATGATGGTCCACCTGAGACGCCATCATATCCGTTTGTTTTGCAACAATTTGGGAAGGTGTCGTTTTCGCAGCTTCCGCCTCATTACGAAGCACCGCAATTGGCGTTTTCAACGCATGCGCCAAGTTCCCGACATGGGTCTGCGCGCGATCTACAACTGTCTTATTATGCGCAATCAGAGAATTTAGCTCGGTCGCCAAAGGTGAAATTTCAAGCGGATATTCGCCTTCTACAGAAAGAGCTCGTCCCTCTCGAACATCGGCAATACGGCGGCCTAAATCAAAAAGCGGGCGCAAACCCAACCTAACCTGCGCGTAAACTGCGAAGATCATTCCAAGTATCAAAGTCAATAACAACGCTAACGCCGTCAGAATGAAATTGCGAATAGACCTTATAACAGGTGCACGGTCTGCGGCGGCTAGGACCACAACTGGGCTTGTCATATTTGGGAGAACAACCTGGTTAGCCACAACGCGTAACGTCTCGTCGGCATCAAGGTCCGGCCCTGGCGTTGTAAATCGTACAGGCTCTTGCCCTTGCTCACCTAGAGCCGCAATTGTAGCGCTCGTGACGGGCAGAGAGGCACCATATAATGATCGCGACGATATTATGGGTGTAATTTCTCGGTCACCTTCGACGGTCCCGATCACCCAATAGCGACCTGACAAAGCCCTTTGGTAGCGCGGCTCTGTTAACGCCCGCGATAATCGCAAGGTCCCATCATCATCAGCTTCAGCACTTGCAATCAAGAATAGCACGGCTGATTCTAGGGGCTCATCAAAACTTTGGTAAGAGGAGTTTCGGGAGATAAGTCCCAAGGCTAGAGTCACGACAATTAAACCCGGCACCGCCCAAAGCGCCGCGGCGCGGACAAGTGAGGAAACAAGGGATGGTGGGGACCCTTTTGCCATGGCTAAGGTCTAAACCTAATCGGTTGTTTCAGAATCGGGGTCCAGCAGACGATAGCCAAGACCGCGAACCGTCTCGATACGTTGCGTGCCAATTTTCTTACGCAGGCGTCCGACAAAAACTTCAATCGTGTTTGAATCGCGATCAAAATCTTGGTCGTAAATATGCTCAACGAGTTCAGTTCTCGAAATCACGCGGCCTTTATGCGCGGCCATATAGGACAGCAAACGAAACTCGTGACTGGTCAGCTTAATCGCCATACCGTCGACAAAGGCGCGCGCGGCGCGGTTATCCACCATGAGATCGCCAAGTTCGATTGTATCCGTCGTATGACCAGCCGCGCGGCGCAAGAGTGCGCGCAAACGCGCCATCAGCTCTTCGACATGGAAAGGCTTGGTCAGGTAATCATCGGCGCCTGCATCAAAGCCAGCGACTTTTTCTGACCATTGGTCACGCGCCGTTAGAATCAAGACAGGGAATTTCTTTCCGTCCGTGCGCCATTTTTGCAAGACGCTCACGCCGTCAATAAGAGGCAAGCCGAGATCCAAAATAACCGCATCATAAGGTTCAGTGTCGCCGAGAAAATGCCCTTCTTCGCCGTCCATAGCCACATCAACGGCGTAGCCTGCATCTTTAAAAGCAGACTTTAGCTGACGCGATAAATCAGCGTCATCTTCGACAATAAGAATTCTCATCAGGGGGACCTTTCGTCAAGCACCAACAATTTGAGTCGTTATTTGACACGTCCTGTATTCGCGTCAATCTTAACATCGACAACTTTGCCAGATTTTTTGTGCACACGGACAATATATGTGTCGCCACGCCGCTTTATATCCACGACTTTACCGCCAGGCACATATTTACGCGCGATTGACTTCGCTTCTGCAGCGGAAATTGACCTCTGCGCTTCTTTCACGACAGAGCTATTGTGATACTGAGGACGTGCCTCAGCGCTCACTGCAGTGAAAGACAGTATTGAAGCTATGAAAGCCGAAAGGATATGTCGTTTGGTCAACATTGATATGGCTTAGCGCCCCGCCCCTGAACAGTTTCTGAACATAACAAATAGGTCATGTTAACGCTATTTCAAGGTCTTGTGCGAGCTTAGATCAATTTGCGTCTCAACTCGTGATTTTCTCCGTCTGGCAGTTGTGCTGCCAAAACGGACGACCCTGCCAATTCACCGTCCGTCAGGACGATTTGCGCAGTGAGGTAAAGGTCGCCTGTCCCGTCTTTGGCGCGGACCCCTTTTCCCTTTAAACGCAGGCGTTTACCGGTATTTGTGCCTGCTGGCATGGAGACGGCCACTTTCCCAGTGGGCAAATCCAAATCGATTTTCACGCCTTTCATCGCCTCTGAGAGCGAGATGGGCACGGTCAATTGCAAGTCATTTCCGTCGCGAATCAGGCGTTTATGGGGCTGTACAAGCACTTTGACATGGGCATCGCCAGCGGGACCGCCATTAACGCCTGCCCTGCCTTTTCCCCGTAATCTCAGGGTTTGGCCGTCTTTTATGCCTTTTGGGAATCGGACATTTAGCCCCTTACCCAAGTCTTTCACGCCGCCCGTTAAGGCATCAACGAG
>CAZNXP010000256.1:0-3217 GCA_964576955.1 uncultured Algimonas sp. | reverse complement strand
GGCGCTTACTTTTATGTACGGCGCAATGCGGCGAAGCATGAGGGCGCAGACCTGACGCAATATGATTCGACGCCAGAGCTTTTTGCCAGCGCCGCTCCATCCGAAGGCATGGACGCCCTCAACGCTTATATTAAGCAGATGTTTAACGGGTCTTCCGCGAAATCTGCCCTATCCACCAGCGGCTGGGAAGATAAGCGGGAACGTTTTGATGCTGCGGGCCTTGCGCGCGATTATGAAGGTGTCGAATTTCGCCCCGACACAATAAACGTCGACGGCCAAGAAATTACAGGCTCTTGGACGCTCCTCCCCGATAGTGATACAGACCGCCGCCTTCTTTATATACATGGCGGCGCCTTTGCCGTGGGCAGTGATATCAGCCACCGCGCCCTCACCGTGCAGCTCGCCCGCCGCACAAGCATGGCCGTTTTCGCGCCAAACTACCGATTGATGCCAGAAAATACGCGGAGGAACACGATTGAAGACTCGCGCGCAGCCTATGAGTGGATATTAGAAAATGGCCCTGATGGCCGCGCGCCGCTATCGAAACTCGCAGTGGCTGGTGATAGCGCGGGCGGAAATCTTGTCCTGATGCTCGGAAATTGGGCGAGAAAAAACAGTAAGCGCCAAGCAGATGCCATCGTGGCTTTCTCTCCTATCGTCGATGCGACACTCTCTAGCCCGTCTATGAAGCGCAATTTAGCAACAGACCGCATGCTGCGCCCTATATTAGCCCCGCTGCAAAAAATACCCCGCATCATATTATTACCCGCAATGGCCAAACATTCAGGCATGAGCCCCGCTGATCCCGATCAATCGCCGATTTTTGACGATCTCTCCAATCTGCCGCCAATTTTCATCCAAGCCAGCGATAGTGAAGTCTTATATGATGACAGTGTGAGATTCGCGGCCAAGGCCAAGGCCGCCAAATCACCTGTAACTTTACAAAGTTGGGGCGGCGGACTGCCACATGTTTGGCAAATTTTCGATGATTTTATCCCCGAAGCCGATGCAGCTTTGGACGAAGTTCAAGTTTTTTTGGCAAAATATACCTAATATTACATGCGTTTAACCTATTCTGAATTGGATATGAATTTCAAAATCAGGACGGGTTCAATCCCGAGCGCCTAAAGAGGTTTCATCGGTCGAGGGCATTCTCTCTCACCGAAAGCCTCGAACAGGAGTTCGCCATGAAAAAACTAAACTTAAAAACGGCACTCACTGCAGTCACTCTGGCTGCGGCCACGTTTGCCGCCCCTCTCTCAGCGCAAGCTACGGATTTTAACCGTCATTGCAACGACACGACCAATAGTGTCGCAGGCGGCCTCATTGGTGGCTCGGTCGGCGCTGTCGTAGGTGAACAAGTCGCAGGTCGTCGTGACCGAACAGAAGGCGCTGTTATTGGAGCCATACTTGGCGGCCTAGCAGGTGCAGCCATTGGTGACGGTGCCAGCGATTGTGAAAAGGACACATTTCGGAACACAGGTCTTAGCACTGGCCGAACTGTCGTGACCACAAACCGCTTTCCAACCCAGCGAGTCGTTACGAATACACGTGGATTCTCAAACTCAGGCTTTGGCAACCGTGGCTTCACAAATGTTAACTTTGGTTTCAATAACCGGATTAACGTCAAAGATCGTCTCTACCGCATTGATTGCGAGATTGATGAGCTGCTTAAGGAGCGTGCATATTTGAGAAAGAGCCGCCGCGGGCATCGCGGAAACCGCCTGAGTGTCGAACGCCGCTTAGACCGGATCGACTATAGATTGGATGAGCTCAAGCACGAGCGTAAGCGAATCAAAAACCTCGCGCATAGCCGAAGAGCTTATTAATAAGCCCAATCAGGCAAAATATGCGGCCCGCCATGGCGGGCCGTAATCCTATACCCCCCGGATGTGCCGCTTTAGCACACTCCAAGTAAACCGATTGACCCTGTCTTTATATTAGG
The DNA here is from genome assembly GCA_964576955.1 of uncultured Algimonas sp. Lineage (GTDB taxonomy): Bacteria > Pseudomonadota > Alphaproteobacteria > Caulobacterales > Maricaulaceae > Litorimonas. The sequence continues at coordinate 1,272 of CAZNXP010000256.1, read as the reverse complement.
GTTGGTCGGTTTTTTGTATCCTACCCTCATTTCACTCCCGTCTGAGGCGAAGCCTTTTCGGCTCATCTCTCGTTTATGTTACCTAAGGTAAGAGTTTCGGCGTGAGAATTGCATAAAGCAAACGGCACGAACAATGTGGGTGTCCCGGAATAGTCCGGAACGCGCTTTCTAGATTAACTTCCTTGGGCCGAAAAGGGGCACTGGGACGATTGGCAGTTTGAGGAGCCTAACTATGAAATTCCTTCTTTCTACCGCAACCATTGCGGCTTTAGCATTAATACCTGCGTCGGCATCAGCCCAGTTCTCAGGATTTAACAGCAATTCACTCTTAGGCGGTGCAGCAGGCGCTGGCATAGGCGGCGTATTAGGAAGTCAGATCGCTGGATCTGGTAACCGTACTGAAGGCGCAATCATTGGCGCAGCCTTAGGCGGCCTAGGCGGTTCAGCTATCGCAAATCGCGGATCAAATTCAGGCTTTGGCGGTGGTTTCGGCGCGCCTGCTGGTTTTAATGGTGGTTTTGCAGCCCCCGGCGGGTTTGCTCCTGCTGGTTTCAATGGCGGCTTCGGCGCACCTGTTGGTTTCAACGGTGGTTTTGCAGCCCCTGGCGGCTTTGTCCCTGCCGGTGTTAATGGCGGTTTCGGTGCGCCTGTTGGATTTGGCGGCCGTGCGGTGCTTCCGCCCGCTCCGCTCCCATCTACCCGTTTCGTAAACGGCGGATTTGTTTCAGGTGGTATCGTTCCAGTCAGAACCGTACGCCCAAGCATTCAGCGCACAGTTGTCCGTCAACGGACGATTCAAGCTCCGCCGCGCGTTCTTCCGCCGCGGATCATCCAACAAGCGCCAAGAGTTGTAACACAACCTTGTCCATCTGGCACAACGCAGCAATCTGATGGCTCTTGCCTCAGCGCGCCGCGTAGAGTCCATGCACCTGCGCCAATCGTCATCCCACAATCCTGCCCAGCGGGCACAACGGATCTCGGAAACGGCACTTGCCAAGAGCCGCCTAAGACAGTCTTAGGTGCAGCTCCGATTGTTATCCCGCAAGCTTGCCCTCCAGGTACAAATGATCTGGGTAATGGAACTTGCCAAGAGCCAGCTAAAACTGTTCTGGGTGCAGCGCCAATTGTCATCCCGCAAGCTTGCCCTGCTGGAACAATGGACCTCGGAAACGGCACTTGCCAAGAGCCGCCTAAGACAGTCTTGGGTGCAGCGCCAGTTGTCATCCCGCAAGCTTGTCCTCCAGGAACAAATGATTTGGGTAATGGCACTTG
>CAZNXP010000255.1:0-3304 GCA_964576955.1 uncultured Algimonas sp. | reverse complement strand
TCCCGTCTGCTGCGCCTGACGGAACAACAAGCGCGCCGTCTAATAGCGGGTTGCGTTCGCCCGTCGAAGCCCTTGAAGATATTACATTTGGCGATGAAGAGCTAAACACAGCCGAATTTGAAGCGCATGTTTTCCGCGCCAATTTACAACATCAGTTCAGTGATAATTTAAAAGGCAATCTCACGGCCTCTTACGGAGATTACGACAAGCTTTATCAGAACCTTTTCCCTGTCGGATATAATGCGTCGAACCCAGATTTCGGCGGCATTGAGACCGTTGACCTTGATGGATATGTTGACACGACGCAGCGCACTAACTTTACCATTGCAGGTAATTTAGTCGGCGAATTTATCACAGGGTCATTCGGACATACGCTTGTCGCAGGGGCAGAATTTCTCGACACCTCAAATAATAATGACCGTTTTAACACCTTCTTTGACACCTCACAGGACGATGTTGAGACTTTCGCCATCGACCGAAGTGCAGACCGCCCTATCAATATTCTCAATGGCATTGGCGTTAATGCTGCGGGACAGACAACAAGCAATAGCTTCGCCGTAGATATAAACGATGATGATCATGCCGACCTAACCGTTTTCTCCGCCTATATTCAGGACCAAATCGAAATTAATGAGTATCTTGACGTCATTGTCGGTGCGCGTTTCGACAGCTTTGATTTTGAGGTTGAAGACCTGACGGCTGACGCCGGCTCTCCTGACCGTATTTTAACGCGTCTAGACGAAGAAATCTCCCCGCGCCTAGGCCTCATCGTAAAACCCAAAGAAAACATTTCTATATATGGCAGCTTTAGCGAAAGCTTCATTCCCCGCTCTGGCGGACAATTTGCTGAAATTAGCGATAGAGAAACCCGGTTAGAACCAGACGTCTATCAAAATTTAGAAGCAGGTATTAAATGGGACTTCGCGCGCGGCTTGAGCTTCACAGCGGCTGTCTTCGAGATTGAAGAAAGCTCCCCTCAGCCAGATACAAGCCCCGGTGCAGATACAGATAATGAATCCGTCGTCGTCGATTCAACCGTCGAAGGCTTTGAAGCGCAAATTCAAGGCCAGCTGATGGACGACTGGTATGTAACGGCAGGATATAGCTATCTCGACGGAGAGGTCGCAAATGATAGCGGGACCGCACAAGGCGAAATTATTGAAGGCCGGCGCCCGCGTGAGCTACCGGAATCCACTTTCTCGGTCTGGACGAATTACCAATTCACAGAGCAATTCGGCGCAGGGCTCGGCCTCACCCATCAAGGCGAAAGCTTTGCCGATACTGCCAACACAACCACCCTTCCCAGTTATACGCGGTTGGATGCGGCGGCCTATTATGATGTGAGTGAGACGCTCCGCCTAAAAGTCAATATCGAAAACCTAACGGATACGGATTACTTCCCCAACGCACATACCGACGACCAAATTTCAGTCGGTGCACCGCTAAATGCGAAATTCACAGTCAGCGGAAGGTTCTAAAGTCACCCCCAGTATGACTTTGAAGGGAGCTGCCCGCGTTTATACGCGGGCAGCTTTTTGTTGGCGCAATGGCAAGCGGGCCACTTAACGTAAAATTCATACATAGCGGTAAGGTTTAGCTACCCCATCTCCCCAAAAGGTGGACACGGCCGCCCTAGTAATTTCGAGGGTGGTTTTTTAATGCGCTGCGGACCCGCCTTCTGGCATTTGTACACCTGCGGTTCCTATCATCAATCCAGCGAGTTTGGCTTCATCAGACGATGTCCATTTCACGGGTTTGATTTTCTTAGTCAGGGCATGGGATAAAACTTCGCCGACATGTTCTACTGGAATGATTTCCAGCGCGCCTTTGACGTTATCAGGTAAATCCGCGAGGTCTTTTTCATTCTCTTTTGGAATGAGAACGGTTTTGACGCCGCCGCGCAGCGCCGCGAGGAGTTTTTCTTTCAGCCCGCCAATCGGCAGCACACGCCCGCGCAAAGTCACCTCGCCCGTCATCGCAATATCATTACGAACCGGAATTTCCGTCAGCACAGAGACAATGCCCGTCACCATCGCAATACCTGCGCTGGGTCCATCTTTCGGCGTTGCGCCTTCGGGGACGTGAACGTGAATATCGGTCGAGCGGAATTGACGCGGGGAAATCCCCAGCTCTGGCGCCTTCGCCTGCACATAGGAATTGGCCGCCGAGATGGACTCTTTCATGACGTCTTTCAGATTACCCGTGACTTTCATCGCGCCTTTACCGGCCATAGATACGGCCTCAATCGTCAGCAAATCGCCGCCAACAGAGGTCCAAGCTAGGCCCGTGACGATACCGATTTGGTCTTCCAAATCCGTCTTACCAAAGCGATGTTTCTTCACGCCGAGGAGGTCATCAAGCTGGTCAGGCGTGACTTCAATAGTCTCGACCTCTTTCATGACAATACGTTTTAACACGCGCCGGGCTAGTGTCGCAATTTCGCGCTTTAGCCCCCGCACGCCCGCTTCGCGCGTGTAATAGCGAATGATATCCCGCAGGGCTTCTTCCGTTAGAGAGAACTCAGACTTTTTCAAACCATGCTCTTTTGTCTGGTCTGGTATGAGGTGACGCTGCGCGATTTCGACCTTTTCATCTTCCGTATATCCGGGGATGCGAATAACTTCCATCCGGTCGAGAAGCGGTTGCGACATGTTGAGGCTATTTGCTGTCGTGATAAACATGACGTCAGACAGGTCGTAATCCACGTCCAAATAATGATCGTTAAATGTATCGTTCTGTTCGGGGTCGAGCACTTCCAAGAGCGCCGAAGACGGGTCGCCGCGATGGTCTTGGCCCATTTTATCAATTTCATCAAAGAGAAAGAGCGGATTGTTAAACTTCGCTTTCTTCATGGATTGAATGACGCGTCCCGGCATAGAGCCGATATAGGTCCGGCGATGACCGCGAATTTCGCTCTCATCACGTACGCCGCCAAGCGAGACGCGGACAAATTCCCGTCCCGTAGCGCGGGCAACAGATTTCCCGAGAGAGGTCTTTCCGACACCCGGCGGTCCGACGAGGCACAAGATGGGGCCTTTTAATTTTTTTGTACGCGTCTGCACGGCTAAATGTTCGATGATGCGGTCTTTGACCTTATCGAGACCATAGTGATCTTCATCGAGAATTTTTTGCGCTTTTGCGAGGTCGCGCTGAACACGCTTTGTTTTGCCCCACGGCACGGAGAGCATCCAATCAATATAGTTGCGGCTCACATTCGCTTCGGCGCTCATCGGCGACATTTTCTGGAGACGCGACATTTCTTTGTCGACCTTCTCCCGGGCTTCTTTCGAAAGCTTGGTCTTTT
>CAZNXP010000254.1:0-3332 GCA_964576955.1 uncultured Algimonas sp. | reverse complement strand
AGAAAAAGTGTTTTACGCAAGAGCTGTGATATTTGGATGTAATCCAAATACACGACCACGCGGCGGTGCTTACGGAAAACGGCCGTACTGGAATGCCCTCGTTTCAGGGGATGCAGCTCTCGCTCTCCGGCCCCGATAAAATGGCGTTACCCACTTCACCTAGACACACCGTCCCTACCCACGACCAGTCAACGATCACTTGCCTATCCCATGTGGTAAAGAACCCAGTTAATATGCGGGTGAAACGTCATAACATGGACGCAATTTTTTAGATTTTCTTTAAGCGCCTGAAATCGGATGATTTTTAATTCCCAACTTAAATTTGAAATAGGGAGACAAATTTTCCAATCTTGTTTTCATTGGTGCCTCTATTTATGCAATGTGTTCGAGGCATAAGGAAATGTGAGACCGCAATGGGCAAACTCAAAAAAATTGGCTCAGATATCTGGTTTGATCTGGAGCCGGGAGAGACCCTAAATTTGCGTCATGGTACGGCACTGACATGGTTTGGTCCTCCACAATCGAGTCAGCGCCAATCTTTCGCCGTGTAACAAAACCTGCCTGCGCGGGTTCGAAGCGGCGTCGTATTTAAGACGGCCCGATTATTAGAGCCATAGATTGGTTTATTTTGCGCCAGTCTTGGGTCCTGTTTGCGTTCAAAAACACCGCAGAGTTCGAAGCTTTTCTCGCCCAAAGGATTATATTCAAAATCAACATCTGAAATCGGATCTTTTTTCCATTTCAGATTTTGGCAACGCCGCAATTTGGGATCATTGCGAAGGCCGCCGTCAATGGAGCGTTTAATTTCGTCAAGACGACCCGGAAGAACGCCATCATTATTATCAGCATAGCAGCTAATAACGCGGGCGATATCTTGCATATTATTGAGGCGTTTGGCGTCAATTTTCAGATCTCTTGCTTTCATCGGGCTGCCGGTCATCATGAGGCCGCCGATAATCGCAAGAACAATAATGCCCGCAACCCCCCAACCAAAGACATGGGGAAAACTTGAAGAGTTATTTTCAGACATTGGGAGCCTCTCCCGCATCCGTATCGCCGCTTTCCGCATCTCGGATGAGATATATGAAAATAGCCCCAGCAATCACCGCAACGACAAGTGATTTCAAAATAAATCTAACGCTGAGGTCTCCATTCAATAAATTATAAACAAGGGAAATGGCATCGCCGACAAGTGTTGAACCTGCGGCGACTAACGTCAGATAGGTCAACCATTTGCGGATTTGTGAACGCTGTAATTCAGGGTCTTTGCGCCGCGCTTTAGAGAGAAAACGCGCGAGGAAGAAAAAGATAGGACTCGCAACGACCAAGCCTGCAATTCCGCTGCGCATTTGCCTGACGACCCGCAGCCCCGTATATTGATTGGAATTTGCGGCATCAGGAAAAGCCGAATTTATCATCGCAAAGAGCAGCGAGCCTAAGCTCCAAGCGACAATCGCCAACATGATAAAAAATAGCAGATATAAAAAGGCAACCCGCGCCGATTGATAAGGCCGCGGGCGTGGAACGGCGATTGGGAAATCTACATCGGCGAAACTATGCATGGCATTTTTCACCTCATCTGTTTTCCAGCCTGCCGCGCGGAGCGCATCAGAGATAGATTGTCTCGACTGACCCGATTCCAGTCCCTCTTTTACGAAATCTATAAGCTCTTTATTCGCCATACTCACGGCCTCCCAATCAGGCCACCCTAGCGCAGAACTCTCATATTCCCAAATTTAGTGATGATGACCGCCCTCGCCGTGAGCATGGCCATGGGCGATTTCATCATCTGTGGCCTGGCGTTTTTGGGTGACCTCGACGTCGAAATGGAGGGTCTGACCCGCGAGTGGATGATTACCGTCGATAAAGACTTCCTCGCCCAGCACATTTAGCACGCGGAACATGGGCGAGCCCGGCTCATTATTAATCCGAAATTGGAGGCCGGTTTTGACCTCTGTCCCTTCTGGGAATTGCCGCAGTTTCACATTCATTTTCAGCGCAGGGTTTATCTCGCCATAAGCGTCTTTCGCTGCGAGGGTGACGGATTTTGTCTCGCCGACTTTTAGGCCCTGTATCTCTTTATCGAGGGTCAAAAGAACTTGCCCACTATCCGCCAAATAGAGCATGGGGTGACCGCCATCTGAGCTCTCAAGCACCTCACCCGCATCATTCTTTAGGGTATAGTGAAATCCGATAACTTGGGTCATGGGGTGTGTCCTTTTTAAGTGAGAGATATGAAAAGAGGATGTGTCATGCTCACCCCAAAAGAAATCAGACATTATTCAAATGGGTCCAATAATTTACCTGTCTCTAAGTCAAAGTCATTCTCAGTTTTTAATTCGACAGTGCATTTTCCGTTATAGAAGCTGCATTTTATAAATTCTTTAGGATGCTGGTTAGGGTTTGTTGCAAGCTTTACATACCCAAATCTTTAATCCCTTTTAATTTGCCCGTTTTGGATATTGGACAAATCTAAATATTGAATCTTCCAAGATGAATCATCACCCCAGATACATCCCCATACAAAACCAAAATGCCCTTTTGGGAACTCATAGTCATCACTCCAACCAGATGACCCAGGTAAGAGAGAACCGTCATGTATATCCCACCAATCAGGCACATAAAACCCGACAGGACAAAATCCGCCGCTATCAGGTTTTTCACCAGCGATAATTTCCCCAGTTGATAAATCCATGACCGCTGTCGCTGTATAATCCGTAGATATCAATGCGAACATCTTTCCGCCCTGCCTAAATGGTTCAAATGTTTGCATCATAGCTCCATAATTTCTGCTATACTGCGCTATAATGTCATTTTTTGCATTGAGGACATCAACTGTTAGCGTGCTTCCGTAACCCTTCTCGGCGGCTACTTCATTTTCCCTTACAGAAAAAATGTCTCTCGGCATTGGCTTAGATGGAATAATGAAACATTCGGATGTATCAATTTCTTCTATCCACCAACGTTCATGGTGTCGTTCGGCCAATTCCTTATGTTTTTCTCCAAAGCGTTCCTCCAGTAATAACTCTGCTTCAGTATAAGATTTTCTAGCACCCCTATGGTGGAGTTTACCGTCACTTCGAGAATTGGAACAAACTTCATATATCTTGCTCATTCTGCAAACCTACATTGACCAAACTCTCGTTTGAAGCATTTTAATTTTCATTCCTCCAATAAAAAACCCAGCTCAATGAGCCGGGTTTTCTTTATCTTATTTAATCTCGTCACACCGAAGCCTTACGGCTTCGGCTAGTTAAATTATCGATGTAAATCGATAATTTAACTAGCCATCAGACTTTTTACGACGTGGACGGCGTGAGCGCTTTGGCTTT
>CAZNXP010000253.1:0-3343 GCA_964576955.1 uncultured Algimonas sp. | reverse complement strand
ATGAACCAATCCGAATTGCGAATGCCGTGACGATTATCTGTCCGAGACGGCCCGCCTTGAGAATTATTATCTTGGGTGCCGCCGTAAACATTATAAAAAGGCTCAGCATCATCCACTGCGACTTTATAAAATTGGGTGACAGGGAGATTATTTATAAAGCGCCATGATTTTTCACGATCATAGGACTCGTATAACCCGCCATCCGAGCCGAATAAAATATAGTCTGGGTCATCTGCGCGAAAGGCAATGGCGTGATCATCGACATGCTTATATTGATTGTTGATATTCGCCCATGTTTTCCCGCCATCTTCAGAAATCTGAGTGGTATTGCTGACCATGTAGATTTTATCAAATTGATGCGGACTGGCGAAAACTTCGGTATAATAATGCGGTCCTGTCCCGCCGCCCACAGCGTCTGACATTTTCGTCCAAGACATGCCTTTGGTTTGCGAGCGCCAGACCCCGCCGGTGCGCCGATCGAGTTCGATTGCGGCATAAAGCACGTCTGGATTTTGCGGAGAAATCGCGAGGCCAATTTTGCCCATATTACCTTTTGGAAGTCCGGTTTTGATTTTTTCCCACGTTTCGCCGCCGTCCTCGGAGACGTGGATACCAGATTCTGGACCCCCGCCCATATAGGCCGCGACCGTTCTATGGTGTTGCCATGTCGCCGCATAAAGCCGGTCGGGATTTCTCGGGTCGATGACGAGGTCCGTGACACCTGTCCATTCACCCGCCGATAATTTATTCTTCCATGTTTTCCCGCCATTGGTGGTTTTGAACAAACCTCGGTCGCCGCCCTTTGACCAAAGCGGCCCTTGCGCCGCGACCCAAACCGTATTGGGATCTTCGGGATGGACGATAATTTTTGAGATATGATCGGAATTTTCTAGCCCGAGATTTTTCCACGTCTCGCCGCCATCACGGGAGCGGTACACGCCGTCACCAAACCCATTATGGCGTCCGCCCGTGTTTTCGCCTGTACCAACCCAAACTGTGTTGACATCGGAGGGGTCCAGCGCAATTTCGCCGATGGAATAAGAGGCCTGCTTGTCGAATAAGGGGGTCCATGTTGTGCCCGCATTGACGGTTTTCCAAACTCCGCCAGAGCCAACGCCCACATACCATGTGGCGGGATCATCTTGCACAATTTCGATATCGGCAATCCGGCCCGACATGAGGGCGGGACCAATATTCCTAAATTCAAAATCTTTAAAGGTGCCGCTGGATAAGGGATCTTTATCCTCGTCGCCCTCGCTTTGGCCGAAGGCTGCGAGAGGAAATGAGAGGCAGACCACCAAAAATAACCATAAAAGCCGCATTTTAAACCCCTATTTTGTAATCCTATGTATCTAGGCCCGCATTATTATGGTTAATAGCTTATTCACCTCTGAGTAGAAAAAATATGCGCTATTGCGTGTCATTCTTTCTTTTTCGCGCACGTTTTCGCGCTTTGGCTATCTGCGGCAGAAGAAAGAGGTAAATGCCTGTTCCCCACATGATAATTAGGAAAAGCCCTACGGGCAGAAAAATATAGAGTTTCACCCAATCAGCAAAAAACGAGCCGTCATGAAGGCTCTCTATCAAATCAGACCGTCTATAATTTGCACTTAAGGCCTCGCCTGTGCCCATATCGACTTGGACTTCCCATCCTGTATTTGAAATCACCTTAGCGATGCCTTTGTCGGGACGGTAATCGATTTTTTTAATATCGCTCCAAACCACTATACCCGCTTGGGGTTTTACACGGCTCGCCGAGAGCATTTGTTCATAGCTAATTTGCGGCATTTGATTGACAATAGAGCCGCGTTCCGTGGGGGGCTGTATCCAGCCAATTTCCTTTTTCAACAGCAGAAAAATACCCGCGAAAAAGATAATACCGCTCGGAATAAACACAGCTAATGAAAGCCAATAATGAACTTGTCGTAGAAGGCGTTTCATATATTTGTAGCTCTAAATTCCGCAGCAACTTATCTCTCTGCGGGGCGCATGTCCATTGCAGCAAACGTTCTACTGGTCCTCAAAAATGAGACACAATGCGCAATCAGCTAACCCCCGAAATTCGGATGCAAATCTTGAATGAGTTAAATTGGTCGGTTTGCGCCAAAGGCGATGGCGGTGGGCGCAGTCTAAACCGAAGTCGTATCTGCCCAAATTCCCTGAAAAACAGGGAATTTACAGGGAATTTCTGTGTTCTCGGGCCAATTTATGGTTTTCCGCTGGTGTAATCTCATGAAAATATTGTGTTTTTCACACATTTCCCTAAAAATTTAACAGGGAATTGGTTTAAGGCATTAGGGAATTTAACTTGAAGCGGTTGCTAAACCTTTCTCCGTCGAACGATAGCAGTTACCCCAGCTAGTATTAGGAAAGCCACACCCCCGATGAGAGCCCATAGAGCGATCCTTCTGTTTCCCTTCGGCGCTTTGATTTCAGGTGTTTCAAAAGCTATTGGGTCAAAGCTAGCTGCATTGAATGAGGCTTCACTTCCGCCTTCGCCAACGATAACAAATGGCGCCCAAGCTGACGGGTGAGCCAGACTTGGGTCTGATGTATCATTCATGAGCACCAGCATTGAACGGCGCATCGCCTCAGCGCGGCCAAGATCCGGATTATCATCCTGCAGGTATTGTCACATTAAGTCCCCTCACCGCAATTTCTCCTAATCGACGATTTAGGCCATCATAGCTTCGGTCACGATATTCCATTCGGTTTGGGCTTCGCCTCTGAACTGTTTGAGTGTTTGTCTTGAGATTAAATGACGTTGATAATTGAACAGATTATAGATTTGACGGTAGCTTGATAACTGCTTTTGTGCAGTCTTCATCGATCTGAACTTCTGCGATTTTCGTTCCCTTCGCCTAATGGGTAGATGAGAGTTTTCAGCTCGGTTGTTCTTGCGTCCGCCAACATCATGAACATGGCGCAGATTCAATTCTTTCAGGGCGGCCCTGTAGGAGCCTAATCTATCTGTCACAATTCGTTTTGGCTTTACGCCGCTGTTTCTTATTAGTTTTCGCAATAAGCGCTTTGCGGCTTTCTTGTTGCGTTTGGATTGAACGACAATATCAAGCACTGTGCCCTCATCATCGACTGCGCGCCAAAGATAAACCATCTTGCCATTTATCTTGGTATAAACCTCATCCAAATGCCAAACAGTAGACGGATTTGGAGAACGCGCTTTGATGCGTTTGGCAAAGAGTGAACCATACCTATCAATCCATCTCCGGATTGTTTCATAAGACACATCGACCCCGCGCTCGGCCATCAGCTCTTCAATCTCTCGCAAGCTCAGATTAAACCGAAAATAGAGCCAGATAACACGCTTAATCACATCAGAATG
>CAZNXP010000252.1:0-3381 GCA_964576955.1 uncultured Algimonas sp. | reverse complement strand
AAAAGCCATTGCTGAAGTCAAAAAGATGATGGTCGAGAGAGCTTAGAACCGCTTTTCCTTACATCACAATATTAGAACGGGCTTGACCCGCAGCGTAATTTTCAAGAGCTTTCTATTTATCAAATGGGAGGCTCTTATGCGTTTGACTTACCTTATGGCTATTACAGTGGTTCTAACCGCCTGTTCGGCTGACCCAACTGCGGTGCAACCAGTTAGTTCATCCGCTGGAAATTATGCTGACATCGTAGATACAAAATTCATTGCGAAAGGCTGGAGTGCCAAGAGCTTGCCAGAGCTATCCACGGCATTGGACAATGGTGAACAGACATCCGCCGCGTTGACACAAATTTACATAGACCGAATAGAGGATATTGATCGGAATGGCCCGCATTTGCAGTCTGTCTTATCGTTAAATCCAGATGCAATGATGCAAGCCAAAGCCTCAGATGAGCGCCGCAAAAACGGTGAGGCGCTTGGACCTCTCGACGGTATTCCAATCCTGCTGAAAGATAATATTGAGACCTTGGACCCCGTGGCGACAACGGCAGGCGCCTACGCTCTCAAAGATAATATTACGAAGCGAGATAGTCCGTTAGTGGCCGGATTGCGGGCACAAGGCGCTATTATTCTAGGCAAGACAAATCTGTCCCAATGGGCGAATTTTAGATCAAATGAGAGTGTCTCAGGTTGGTCAGCTTTAGGCGGGCAGGTCCGTAATCCGCATATGTTGGACCGAAGTCCTTGCGGCAGCTCGTCTGGTTCAGGCGCGGCGATTGCCGCATCATTGGCTGCGGGCGCGGTCGGAACAGAGACAAATGGCTCCATCATTTGCCCGTCAAATGTAAACGGTATTGTGGGTTTCAAACCAACAGTTGGTCTCGTCAGCCAAAAATACATCGTCCCAATTAGCGCGACGCAGGATACAGCAGGTCCTATGACTAAAACGGTTAAAGGCGCGGCGATGATGCTCGGCGCGATGGATAATCAAGATGTCGATTATACGGGTCAGCTGACGGCTAACGCATTGCAGGGCAAACGGGTTGGCGTGCTGCGCTTTGCGGAAGGCTCCAATGATGATGTAAAAGTCCGTTTCAATGCGGGCCTAAAAGCGATGGAATCGGCGGGTGCAATCTTGGTAGAAATCGAGGCCTTCTCTGTGGATGTCGAAAATTACGGCCAAAAATCACGGGATGTTTTACTCTATGAATTCAAAACAGGTCTGAACGAATATTTGGCGGATGCGGCGCCGGCGGTAAAACCGCGCAGCTTAGAGGCGTTGATTGATTTTAATGAAAATGAGCCGCGCGAGCTCGCTATTTTCGATCAAGACCTCTTTGAAGCAGCGCAAGCCAAAGGTCCGCTGTCTGATGACGCCTATATTCAGGCGAAAGTTGATGTACAGCGCGGCACTGGTGAAAACGGTATTGATAAGCTCATGGCAGAAAATAATGTCGCAATGTTAGTGGCGCCATCTGGGCCCGTAGCGTCTAGGATTGATCCTGTTAACGGCGATGTTTGGCCGTCTTGGGCGGGGGCCGGCTATCTCGCCGCAGTTGCGGGCTATCCGAATATTACAGTGCCCATGGGCGATGTTCACGGCGTGCCCGTCGGTTTCTCTATCATGGCTGGGAAGGGGCAAGACGCATTAGTGCTCTCTTATGGCTATGCATTTGAGCAGGCGGGCGGGATACGTCCGGAGCCTAAATATTTGCGGAGTGCGGAAGACCGTATTGAGATTAGTAGCGCTATGCGGCCTTAAAGCTGTTCGACAATTTTGCGTATTTCTGCTGTTGCCTCTTCGGCATTTTTTGACACCTTATCAGGGGGAATAATGTCGCCAAATGTCATACGGAAGACTTTCTCTTTCTTATTCAGCAACTCATGAAACAAGGTGATGTCGCGAAGTTCAGCATTTAATTTTGCAAAGACATAATAAAGTACAGAATTTCGGGCTTTTATATGAAGCGGAATAATCGGCGCTTTATATTTCCGGGCCAACATAGCGGCGCTGCTTTGCCAGGGCCTATCTACCAAGCCTCGCCATCCAAGAGTTGCCAACGCGCCAGAAGGAAAGATAACGACGCAGCGTTCGGCCTGCAATGCCAGTTTTACGGCCAATAAGGTGTTCCGCGCTTTGGAGTGTGTGCGTTTAGATTTTACCCACTCCACAGGAATGATGATGTCTTCGCATTTCGGAATGACGCGCAAAGCATCTGCATTGGCGAGAAAAACATGATCTGGGCGCCGCTCGCGAATAGCTTCAAAAACCGCGAGCCCATCGGCCAATCCTGTCGGGTGGTTTGCGATTATAATACAGCCCCCCGTTTTGGGAAGATTATCAAGGCCTGTGATTATGTTGCGCGGCTTAATGCGACTTGAAACCCAAGAAAACGCCTCCCAGCCAGTAAGCGGGCGGACCTTATCGGCAAGGGCGACGGCGGCGTCATAAGCCAACATGCGGTAAAGCATAGGCTTAACCAACTTGAACAGGCGCGGCTTTGAAATCAGGCGCGGCGCGCGTTCAGCTATGAGTTCTTCGACAATATGCATGGGGGTTTTTAAAAGCTGCGCGCTGAAAGTCCAAGCAATAGCTATGAGTTATGCGCATAAAAAAAGCCGTCTTTTGCAAGACGGCTTTCTCAAATTTATAAAGCTTTGCGCTTATTTTTTGCCAAACTTTGACATGCCTGATGGCGGGAAAGTCTTGCTTAAGACTTGTTTCGCCCATTCACGTCCGCCTAGGCCGAATGCGATTGCGGCTGCAACAGCGGCTGCAATAACAAAAGCGGAGAAGGCAACAGAGACGATTTGACCCGTTGTGTCGAGTGAGTTCAATCCCATGAAGACGAAGATAGCCATGACGACATATTTGATGAAGTTTGCAAGCTTTGCATCCATCATGGCGCTCATGAAGCGGCCCATGAAGTTCGCAAGGAAAACACCGATACCAATCAAGACAGCTGCGCGAAGTAAGCTACCACCGAATTCTTGGACTGTACCAAAGGCAGCTGACAGGCTTTCATTTCCAAGGATGCTCACAGCGGCTGAAAGACCAACAACAAGCGTGATAAGGAATGCAACGTAACCTGCCGCTTTAGACGGCGATGTTGAAGCGCCTTCACCATCGTCAAGCATTAAGACTGAGTTGACAGAGTTGTCGAAACCAACAGTTGGCAAGAAGTTCGTTAGGAAGTTCGAGATGAAGCGACCGATGAAAATTGCACCAGCAAGAACAAGAGATGCACCAACAAGTGCTGGGATGTAGCTTGTGAAGCCTTCTAACATTTTAGATAGCGGCTCGCTGACACCTTTCAGGTTCAATGCACCAAGGGCTGCAACAGCAACTGGGACAATGATGATAACAAAGACGAGCGTTCCAAG
>CAZNXP010000251.1:0-3402 GCA_964576955.1 uncultured Algimonas sp. | reverse complement strand
CTGGAACGTTCAATCCGGCGGTTTGATCTGAAACCACGGTATAGGCTTCAATTTCGAGCCCGTCGGGCAAGGTGTAAGCCCCGCTATCGACAATGAGGCAATGCACGTCGGAGGCCGTGACCGTATTATTATTCTCGAATTGCTGGATACGCACGTCAAAGGAGGTTGTCCCGACATTTTGTAGCCGGACCGTTGCAGTCGGATCGCTAGAGCTGGGGAGGTTATAGGTGCAGGCCACCACCGCATCGGTATAAGTGTTTTGTAAATCGACCGTGATCCACGCCGCGCCAACATTTTCAACCCGAACGGCTTCAATATCTAACGATAAGACTTGCCCATAGGCCAGCTGGGGCAGGGCAAAGAGTAATCCTGCCATCGCTATTGAGGATTTGAGAGTCCTATACATACCCTCAATAGTGCCGATTAACTCTGAAGGAATTCCTAATCCATAACAACTTATAGTTATTGTTTAGGGTGTGTTCATTTTGGGCACACTTAGCGTCATCTTTGGTTCCTGCGCACTGGCTCCTCTTGATGTGATTTGCGGAAGACAGGTGAACTGGATAATGCTTTAATTAAGAGAGACATTATGCCCCACAACATAAGCACGCGATTATTTTTTTTAGTTATTCTGTTCCCCGCGCTCTTGCTGAGCGCCTGTGCGAGCACGAAGCAGAATACTGCGAATTTAAAGAGTATCTATGATCGCAGCGCTCAATATCATCTCCCAGATCGTAATCCTGTCATTGTTATCCCCGGTGTTTTGGGAAGCCGCCTTATTGATGAACAAACAGGTGTCACCGTTTGGGGCGCGTTTCGCAAAGATTACGCAGATCCGGGCTCTGCCGAAGGAGCGCGTCTTATCGCTTTGCCGCTTTCGTCTGACCTAGATCATGAACATAACCACCATGTAAAAACCAGCGTGCGGTCTGACGGCGTTCTCGAAGAATTGGAGTTGGATTTCGCGGGTATTCCTATCTCGATCCAGGCCTATGCGGGCATATTGAGCTCATTAGGTGCGGGTGGGTACCGCGACGAGTCTATTGGTTTGAATGCTATTGATTACGGCACGGATCATTTCACATGTTTTCAATTTGACTATGATTGGCGACAAGACATTCCGTATAATGCTGCGAAATTGAAAGCCTTTATCGATGAAAAGCGCGCAGAGGTTGAGGAGAAATATGAAGAATATTACGGCATAAAAAATGCTGAGGTGAAGTTTGATATCGTAGGCCACTCAATGGGCGCTGTATTAACCCGCTATTTCGCGCGATATGGCGGAACCGATCTTGATACGCTCCCAGAAGGCACGGTGCCTTGGACCGGGGCCGATGATGTCGAAAGGCTTATCCTTGTTGCACCGCCAAATGCGGGATCAGTTGAAGCTTTAGATCAACTGGTGAACGGCTTTAATACGGGGCGGCCCGTCTTGCCCTATTACCATCAAGCTCTGATTGGTAGCTTTCCATCCGTCTACCAGATTTTACCCAGAGGACGGCATGGCGCTTTGGTTTTAGACGGCGATAAAAACGCGCCTGTGGACGACCTGTTAGATCCAAATCTTTGGCAAGAATTGAAATGGGGTCTAAGCGGTGAGGATGAAGACACGGACGAAGTTTTAGCACAGCTTCTTCCAAATATAACGTCAGTCACGGAACGCCGAAAAATTGCCCGCGATTATCAACGGGCGGCCTTAGAGCGCGCCAAGGATTTTCAAAGGGCCATGGATACACCTGCGGCGCCACCTGATGGGCTCGAGATGTTTTTGGTGGCCGGCGATAGCGAAGAGACCCCCGAAGTGGCATCCGCTGATAAAGCCACCGGTGAGTTCTCCATATTGGAATATGGTTTGGGTGATGAGACAGTGACACGCGGGAGCGCTTTGCTGGATGAACGTATTGGACAAGAGTGGAAACCAAACCTTGTCTCGCCCGTGAATTGGACCTCAACAATGTTTATTCCTGGAAAGCATCGTACCATTACAGGCGAAGCGGTTTTCACCGATAATGTTCTTTATTGGCTCCTCGAAGATCCGCGTAATTAATTCCTGTAATTAATAGCTATATTTTAGCGACATGCCATAGCTGCGCGGCGCGCCTAAAAATCTGTTATATCCAATGAAGCCAAAGCCGGAGACGGCGTAATTGGAGTCGCTCAAATTGCGGCCCCAAACGCCTAAATCTATGCCATTACTCAAATGCAGAGCGGCAGAGGCATCGATGATTTCATATCCAGATTGACGCCGGTCTTCGAGGCCTTCTGCATCGAGATAAAAGGCACTTTGATATTTCCCATTGCCTTGCACAGAAGCGCGTAGGGTTTCGCTGATCGGCCATTCATAACGCGCGTTGAAAACAGTCGACAATTTCGATGCAAAAGGCAGAAGATTGCCGTCAAAAATTTCGGCATTTTGCGGCACATTCGGATTCTCATTTTGATCTATTTCTGTGTCGAGCAGGGTGAGGGCCGCAAAGAGGTCAAGCCCAGCAATGGGCGACCAACGCGCATCCGCTTCCAGGCCAAAAGATGTCGCTTCATCTAAATTCGCGAGTGAGTTTGAGGTAAATGATCCGCCATCCCCCGTCGAGAAGGGGACAAAAATCCGCGCTTGGGGATTATCGTAAAATTGATAAAATCCCGCGAGGTTAAAGGCGAAATTATCCCGTGATAATTTTACGCCCGCTTCCAGCGCATTGACGGTTTCTGCTTCGAATAATCCCTCATCCGTGAAGTGGGTGGCGTTGTTAATGACCTCGCCATTAAATCCGCCGCTCTTAAATCCATTTGAGAAGGAGGCGAAAAGCAAATCGCGATCAGAGAGTTTGTAATTCAAGCCAAAGTTCCCCGACAGCCGCGTATCTGAATTTCGGTTGCTGCCAATGGCAAGACCGAGCCCGTCGCGATTATTCAGCGCCACAACGCCATCATCGAAAATATGGCGGCCTTCACCGCTACCTTCAATCGTCTCGTAATTCAGCCGCCCGCCGATAACGACGTCTAATTTCGGCGTGAGGCTCACCGTATTATAGGTGAAGAGAGCGGCCGTTTCCCGCGCCTGCGAAATCAAAGACTGAAGCGTCGTCGCGGTTCCGTCGGACGCAGGGTTCGGTCCCACACGGCCCGGCGCGCCAACATAGCGGCAAGTGCCCAGCAATGTCTCTGGATTTAACTCCCCGCAGAATAGCAGATATTCTTGGTCAAAATCTTCATCTTCCAGATAAATCCCCGCCATAAATTCGCCCCGCTCAGAGACATAGCTGAGACGCAGTTCCTGGCTGACCTGTGTGAAGTCGCGGTCATAACGAAGATTGGAATTTAGGCTCGGAACTCCAAAGGGCGCAGGGGTGCCGTCAAAATCAAATCCATATTGCTGATTATAGCCTTCATAGGCCGTGTGGG
>CAZNXP010000250.1:0-3409 GCA_964576955.1 uncultured Algimonas sp. | reverse complement strand
GATTTGACGTGGCAATTTTCCGACCCAGATGACATCTCCCGCGCCAGTCAGCAGGCTTGGTCAGAGCATTCCGAACATGATTTTCCCAAACCTTTAAACCTCAACATGGAAGACCTCGCATCACGGGCGCAAGTTATAGCGAAATATGACGCCATATTTAGTGCAAATATGATTCATATTGCGCCGATATCGGCACTTCACGGTCTGGCTGAACTTGCGGGTCAAGCCCTTGGCGAAACAGGAAAAATGATCCTCTACGGCCCTTTTTTGCTGGGGGAAGCCTCCGCACCGTCAAATTTAGACTTTGATGCCTCACTAAAGCGAAGAAATCCGGCTTGGGGCGTCAGAGATTTAGACGTTGTTAAGCATATATTCGCAAAGCAAGGCTTTAATGGCGCCGCGCTTCGAGACATGCCGAAAAATAACTTTCTCTTGGAACTGTCACGAAGCTGAGAAAATATCCAAAAATGGATGTTTCGTCATGTTTTGGAAAGCATCGGGTCATATGCGACCCTGCAGTCTCAAATGCGGAAAGGAACGTTGTGTCTAAGATTAAGTTGACATTATTAGGGTCAGTCATGGCTTTCGGGCTTGCGCCTCAGGTCGTGGCGCAAGATGCCACTATCGTCTATGCGGATGCCGATACTTATGAGGTAGTCTTAGACCAGCCAATCGCTTTTGAACTTAATGAAGCGAATTTTCAGTCATTGCGTGATCTCGGTGTAAATCTGACGCCAACAGCGCCGGAAGGGTCACCCGCTCCCGCAGTTCCATTGCTCGGGACAGTCCCGCAATCTGGCCAGCCTGTTACGCTTGCCAATCCGAGTATTGGCACGCAACCCCCCGCCGCAGCAAATATGCTCGACCTACCGATTACGTCGCTGCCATCTATTGCTAATCTTGTTGACCAGGTTAGCCCATCTGTCGTCAATATCATTGTGAGGACTGATACGGGCGAGACGACCAGTGAAGGACAAGGGTCTGGATTCCTTATTTCTGAAAATTTGGAAGTCGTAACAAATTATCACGTCATTGAAGGCGGTACGACAATCGAAATAGAGTTTAATGATGGCCGCACCTATCCTGCGTCCATTATCGGTACGGATGAGGAAACCGATCTTGCGCTATTGAAAATTCAAACGAATGAGAAAATTCCCCATGTGAATTTCCACCAACCCCGCGATCTACGGATTGGAGATTGGGTGGTCGCCATTGGTAATCCGTTTGGCATTGGTCAATCGACGTCTCTGGGCGTTATTTCAGCCATTGGCCGTGAGAAAGTCGATAGCGGGTCTTACGTTGATTATATTCAGACGGATGCAACGATTAACCGAGGCAACTCCGGCGGACCTTTATTTAATCTCAAAGGCGATGTTGTTGGCGTTAACTCGGCCATTTATTCACCGACAGGTGCGAGTGTCGGTATTGCATTCGTCATCCCGCATCATACGGCAGAACGCATTATAACCGCTTTGCGGGAAGAAGGACGGGTCAGGCGAGGATATCTAGGCGCAGGCCTTCGTACCGCTGAGTTTTCTATCGAGGGCTCCCCGGGATTTTATAAAGGCGGGGCAACGATAAATGATGTTTTGCCGGGGTCGCCCGCAGATATCTACGGCTTACAAGTCGATGATATTATTTTGGATATTGACGGCCAAGTTGTGAAAAACTCCGTTCAAGCCACACGGGCTATCGGATCCATATCGCCGGGTGAAGTCGTTAAATTTATTTATGAGCGTAATGAGAAAACCTATTCTTTGGACGTTCAAATTGGGGAACGTCCTGAGAAATATGAGATTCGCAGGGCGAGTGCCGAAGCGCAAGGCCTGCCGCCGCCTCCGCCGCCAATTGATAAAGCCAAACCGAAAGTAAATATCGATACGGGTATTCACGTTCTCGATATTTCAGCGGAATTTCGTTCTGCAATTAATATGCGTTCCGACCAAGTTGGCGTTTATGTCGAAGCCGTGGATCCGGGCAGCGCTGCAGAACAAGCTGGATTTAAATTAGGTATGGTTTTGATGGAAGCCGACGGACAACGCATAGCGGAAGTCGCAAAATGGAAGTCCATCGTTTTGAACGCGAAAGAGGCTCAGCAAGACGGGATTGTCGTCTATGTCCGCCATAAGGACGGGCATGAGTCCAACATGTTATTGCCATTATATGATGCCGGACCACCGGCTGACTCATTGGCGAATGTAAATTATCTCTCAGAAGATCAAACGTCTTTTGGGGTTAATATCGAATAGTTAATCACTGGGCGGGGGCCTAATGGAGAAAAAAATGAGAATATTAGTCGTCGAAGATGACTCAGTTGCCGCCGAATATGTCCGGAAAGGACTGATGGAAGCTGGGCATGTTGTTGACCTTGCCCCCGATGGCGATTTGGGTTTGGAAATGGCCCGTGCTGCCGATTATGATGCTTTAATTCTAGATCGTATGTTACCCAAGCGCGATGGTTTGGAGGTCCTCGCTGATCTTCGCGAAGACGGCGATGCTGTGCCGGTGCTTATCCTCTCCGCATTGGGTGAAGTGGATCAAAAGGTTGAAGGCCTGCGCGCGGGCGGAGATGATTATCTCGCTAAGCCTTATAGTTTCACTGAGCTATTAGCACGCGTTGAAGCCATTGGCCGCCGCTCTGACCCCACAGCCGCCGTGACTAAATTAAAAGTCGGCGGGCTTGAGATGGACCTTCTTGCGCGTACTGTGCGCCGCGATGGTCAGAAAATCTTATTGCAACCTCGAGAATTTCGTCTGTTGGAGTGCTTAATGCGGAATGCCGGACGGGTGGTCACCCGCACGATGTTGCTGGAAAAAGTCTGGGATTATCACTTTGACCCCCAAACAAATGTTATCGATGTTCACATCTCTCGCCTTCGCGGAAAGATTGACAAAGAATTTGAAGAGCCGCTTCTGCATACGGTGCGCGGCGCGGGCTATCGTTTGCAAGTCTAACCCGTTAAGGCCGTATGTGAATGTTCGGCTCCGTTAAAAAGCTTTATCGTAACACGCTCTTCAGGCTCTCTCTGTTGGGCGCGTTACTTTTTGTGCTCTCGCTATGTGTGGCGCTGGGCTATATTTATTATGCCACGATTGAGAGTGAATTTCGCCGCGTCGACCGCGCCAATAAAGCGGAGATCGCAGAGCTGCAAGATTTTTATGACGCGGCTGGGAAAGACGCCGTTGAAAAAGCGCGGCTAGCCGGGTTGCTTAGTCCGCTAGAGCCCATGACGTCCTTAAACGCGCGGCAAATTTATCATCAAAACGGTGATCAGATTGTCAATAACCTCGTTATCGCGCGCGGGTTACCTTATGGGGATCAACCTTATGAACGTGTTTATGTGCTTCGATCTGGAGCGCGCATTACAGGTAACTTGGCACCGATACCCGTTGAAACGACTGGAGATGA